>JAFKFF010000407.1 GCA_017307315.1 Alphaproteobacteria bacterium | reverse complement strand
TGCGCGAAGCCCATTTCGGTCATCGCGTTGTACATGGCGGTCGACCCCGCCACCGTGCCGATCATGTGCAAAAGGGAACGCCGGCTCATCGAGCCGGTCTTGGCATCGCTCATACTTCCTCCCCTGGAACGATCTGTATTTTTTGTAAGATTAGCCCAAGCCGCGCCGCCGGGTGAACAACGTCATCTTCTCAAATTGTCGTGCTTTGCTGCAGGTGCGAGGGGCGCCCTTCGACAGGCTCGGGGATGGGCGGGTCAAGCCCGCCCATGGTGAGAGTGGGGGATGACAAACTGATCCAAACAGCCGCGCGCCGGATTTCGGTCGCGGGCTGGGGTTGTCACGACACTGTCGCCAGGCAACCGCGCGGAGCGTGCGGACGCCCTATCCGAGCGCGGCGAGGATGCGCGCGACAACGCCAGCGGACAAGCGCACCGGCTACGCGCGCACCCGCGCAAACTTTTCCCAGCCCATGTCGGCAAAATGCGGCCCGGTCACCGCTTCGGGCAGCGTGATACCGCCATGGCCGCCATTCCATTCGACCAGTTCGACCCCGCCGTCGCGGTTGATCGCCACGTCCCAGCCGATGATGGCGTAATGCGGCTGACGCGCATGCAGCGCCTTGCAGAATTCGACCGCCTCGGCGTAATGCGGAATCCGCTTTCCCGCGAAAGGCGTGCCGGTATCGGGATGCGCCGCGATGGCGCGCAGTTCGGTGACATAGCCCCATTCGTCGAGGCTGCCCTCGCCATCCAGGATGATCACGCTGACGCTTTTCTCCGACACCAGCCATTCGGTGCCGGCAAGGCCGAAGCGGACGCCCGCGCCGCGCTGCTCGATCGCGCCGGAAGGCGTCTTCATGGTGATGATGCGCACCGTCGCCAGGGCGCCGGTGCCGAATTGCGCGAAAAATTCATGCGGCTGGATCGGCCGCTGAATCGCGCAGTCGCCCGCGAATTCATGCTGCGTCAGCAGGTCGGCGGCCACCTTGCGGACATTCGTGCCGCGACCGCCGCCATCGCCCTTGACGAACACCCAGCCATGGGGCCGCGCCAGCGCCGCCATCTCGGCGCGGGTGATGATGCGATAGTCGCGATCGTAAAAGACGCCGTCGATATGGTAGCCGATGTCCGGCAGCGCTTCGGTCTTCAGAAGCAGGTTGGAGAAGCTTTTCATGGCGGTGAGATCGGCCAGGTTCTTGATGATCCTGGGCACCACCACCAGGTGATAGAAATTTTCCGGCATCCAGCCTTCCAGGAATTTGCCGCGCATGGCGGCATAGACCCGAAGCCAGGGCGCATATTCGATATCGCCCAGAATTTCGACGGCATAGCTGTCGGCTTGCCGCTTCAGCGCGGGCGTCAGCACCTTGCCGTTATGGCGCGCGATGGTATCGAGCACCCGCGCCGCCTTGCGGTTGATCTGGCGGCTCTCCTGGGACTGGGCATAGATGCCCGAGCTTCGCAGCATGCTCTCCCGTACGACGCGCAGGCCCAAGGTGCGTGACAGGACATCATTGACGAACATGGGACTTTGGCTCGCGATGGTACGGCCAGGATTTATGACATCGTAAATCTTAACGAGCGCCAAAGGCCCGGTTGCAGGCGCCGATACCGGCGCTCAACGGCGAGGAGGTGCCGTCAACGGCAGGATGTTTTCGACCAGGGAAACGAGCGTTTTGCCGGGCTCTTCCTCGAAAACCTGGTGCCCCGAATCCTCGAACCAGATCAGCTTTTTCCGCGGCGCCTTGATGGTCTTGAACCATTGCGCGGCCAGATCTGCGTTCACGTTCAGGTCGTGGCGGCCTTCAAACAGAAAGACGGGACAGCCGAAATCCGTCGTGCTGGAAAAATCCAGCTTTTCCACCTCAGGCCACAAAACGCCCAGGCTGAAATTCAGACCCTTGTTGCGGTCGTCCCAATCCTTGGCCGTGATGTCCGGGCTGAGCCGCCCGATTTCGTCATAGTCATTCTCGGTGCCGCGCCATGTGGCGCCATGGTAGAAAGCCAGCCAAGCCCGTTCCTTGCCCAGATTCTGCAGATTGCGTTCCGGGTGCGCGGCATCGGGAAACGGCGCCAGCGCCTTCAACTCCGCCACCGCCTGGGCGTTGCCCGCCTTTTCCGCCTTCGCCAGTGTGGAGCGATAGCCCGCCGCTTCGCTTTTGCCGAATTCCACGCCCTGGCCGATGCCGACATAGGCATAGAACCAATCGGGATGGCGTTGCGCCAGTTTCACGCCCAGGATCGAACCCCAGGAGTGACCCATCAGCACGATCTTGTCGCGGCCATAGGTCTTGCGCAGCCAGGCCGCCATTTCTTCGGCATCGTCCAGCATCCGCGCCATCGTCATGGTGGGGCGAATCTTTTCGGGATCGTTGGCGCCATAGGTCTTGCCCGCGCCGCGCTGATCATATTGCGCGACGGTAAAATATTCCTCCCAGGGCGCCATGAAGACATAGCTGGTGGGAATGGAAGTGAAACCCGGCCCGCCATGCAGGAACAGGATGATCGGCGCGTCCTTGTGCCGTCCGCGCACCGAAACATATTGCCTGATGCCACCGATGGTGACGAAACCGTCGAAATGCACGCCGTCGGCCACCTGGGCTTTGCGGGCGCCGGCGAAAACCGAGGCGGGCGATGGATCGGCGGCCCGCGCGGGCAAAACAGCCGCCGCGATCATGACCGCGGCCAGAATCGAAAACACGCGCATGCTCACCCCCTGGAAAAGGCCGGCGCTATAGCATGACCGCACGGGCGCTCAAGTGAACCATTGTCCACTCGGCTTTTGCCCGCGCGGGGTTTCGGTCGCCGGCCGAGCCGCCTGGCGTCGAGGCAAGGCGCGCGGCGCGTGCCGGGCGGGGAACCCACCGCTCCCATGTCATTCCCTGCGAACGGTGCATTGCCTGGACGCAAGGAGGAGGATCGCGCGGAACGGGCGTATAGCCCGTGAGCAGGCTTAGCTTTTCTTAGTGAGGTCCGTAGCGACAGCGTACGGACGCGAACTTAGAAAAGCTTGCCCTAGCCGAGCGCAGCGAGGATGCGTCCGACGAACTCACGACGCAAAAGACAAGCGCCCAACCGCTAAGCGCTCATAACTCTCTTATGCAGCCGCGTGATGGCGTCGAGAGCCGAGAGCGTCGATCCCTCCTGCCACTCCGCCATGCGCGAGGCATGCTCGCCCGCCAGCACGATGCGCCCGTCGAGCGAGCAGAGATCGTTGTAATATTGCGCCCGCCCCTCTTCGGTCCAACGCCCGCCGCAACCCAAGGTCCAGGGCACGCGGTGCCAGCCCACCGCCACGCCGGAGGCGAAGTTCGCCTTGTATTTGCCGGGATGGATCTTCTCGCCATACTCCAGCGCGTTCCGGATGCGCTCGGCCGGGGCCTGCGAGGTGAAGCGATAGGCTTCCTTGTCGAAGGTATAGCCGGCGAGCAGAACGCCCGGCCCCTTGCTGAAATAGCCCCATTGCGGATAGCCGATCTGGGCGTTGGGCTGGTCGGTATAGCTCATGCCGCCATAGATATTGTCGTCTTCCTCCCAGAAGCGGCGCTTCATCTCCAGCCCGATCTTGATCGAGGCGCTGTAGGGCAGCTGGTTGATCGCCGCCCGCTTCCTGGCCGACACGTTCATCGGGATCTGCGACAGGATGGTGGCGGGAATGGTGCAGACACACCAGTCGGCGGTCGCCTTCTGCGGCGCCCCGCCCTTCACCGTATCGACGTAAGTGGCGGTGACGCCCTTGTCGTCCTGGCGGATCTCGGTGACCTTGCAATTATACTTGATGATGTTGCCCAAGGTCTTGCCGAAGGCCTTGCCGATCATGCCCATGCCGCCCTTGGGCTGGAAGATCGGGGTCTGGGATTCGAAATTCTGCCCGCGCCCCAGCGCCGTCCACATCCCCGACGACAGGATGTGCGACAGCGAATCCGGCTCGGAATAGACCGGCAGCGAATTGATGCCGCCGCCTTCATTGACCAGCGCGCCGCGCAGCCGCGAGGAGGCGCGGCCCTTCACATATTTCATGTCCTGGTCCAGCGCGCCCCAGCGGCGCAGCGCCTCGGCCAGCATCTGGCGATCTTCCTTGGTGACGTCCTGGTCGAGCGCCTTCTGCTTCATGGTCTTGCCCAGCAGTT
>JAFKFF010000406.1 GCA_017307315.1 Alphaproteobacteria bacterium | reverse complement strand
TTTCCTTGGCCTGGACCGGCTCGGGCCGTGCATTGAAGGCGATGTCGATCACCGCCTCCAGCGCCAGGAGCGTCTTGCGGGAAAGGCGGAGCATCATTGTGTCTTCACCGTCATGCCGGTTGAGCCGAAGCCGCCCGCACCGCGCGCGCTGTTGGACAGGCTGTCGCTTTCCACGATTTGCGCATGTTCGTGGCGGGCGATCACCATCTGGGCGATCTTGGCGCCGCGCGCGATGCGGAAAGCGGCATCGCCATGGTTGATGAGAATGGCTTTGATCTCGCCGCGATAGTCGCTGTCGATGGTGCCCGGCGCGTTCAGGACCGTGACGCCGTGATTGAGGGCCAGGCCCGAGCGGGGGCGCACCTGGGCTTCGGCGCCCGGCGGCAATTCGATGGCGATGCCGCAGGGGATGGCGGCGCGCTTCCCCGGCAAGAGCTCGATCTCGCCTTCGATCGCGGCGAGAAGGTCGAGGCCGGCGGCGCCCTCGGTGGCGTAATGCGGCAAGGCGAGGCCTTGGCCGTTGGGAAGGCGCTTCAGTCCGATCTTCATGTTTGCGTTTCCTGGAAATGCCGGACGATATGCTGGACAAGGCGGCGGGCGGCGTCGGCCTTCGACATTTCCGGCCAGCTTTCCTCGGTCTCGACGGTGATCAGATGAATCTGGTTGCGGTCGCCGCCCATCACCGAGCGGCCTTCGCCATCGGCGGAGACGTCGTTGGCGAGAATCCAGTCGGCGCCCTTGCGCGCACGCTTGGCGCTGGCATGGGCGCGCACATGGTCCGTCTCGGCGGCGAAACCGATCAGCAGGCGCGGGCGGTTCGAGCTTTTGGCCAGCGTCGCCAGGATGTCGGGATTTTCCACCAGCCGGATTTCGGGAACCGCACGGCCATCGTCTTTCTTGATCTTGCCGCTTGCCGGGCTTTCCGGCCGCCAATCGGCGACCGCGGCGCTCATCACCGCGATGTCGGCGGGCAATTGCGCTTCGCAAGCGCGCAGCATCTGCCGTGCCGTGCCGACCTTTATCAAATTCACATGGGGCGGCGGAGCGATCTCGACAGGCCCGGAGACCAGCGCCACGTCCGCACCGGCCGCCGCCAGCGCGCCTGCGATGGCATAGCCTTGCTTGCCGGAGGAACGGTTGGCGAGGAAACGGATGGGATCGAGCGGTTCCTGCGTCGGGCCCGCCGTCACCAACGCCTTCAGGCCGTTCAATGGGCCGCCATGGTTCGTCAATGCCGCTTCAATCGCCGCGATGATTTCCAACGGCTCGGCCATCCGCCCGGGGCCGAACTCGCCGCAGGCCATCTCGCCGTCGCCAGGGCCGACGAAGAGAACGCCGTCGCTCTTCAGGGTTTCGAGATTGCGGCGGACAGGCGGGCTCTGCCACATCCGCACATTCATCGCCGGCGCCATCAGGATCGGCTTGTCGGTGGCGATGAGAGCAGTGGAAGCAAGATCGTTGGCCAGGCCCGCCGCCAGCTTCCCCATCAAGTCCGCCGTCGCGGGCGCCACCACCACCAGGTCCGCGGCTCGGGAAAGTTCGATATGTCCCATTTCGCTTTCGTCGGTGAGGCTGAACAGGTCGGAGAAAACCCTGTTGCCCGTGAGCGCGGCGACGGAAAGGGGCGTGACGAACTGCGCTCCCGCACTGGTAAGGATGGCGCGTGTCTTTACGCCGCGCTCGGCCAGGCGGCGGATGAGTTCCAGCGCTTTATAGGCGGCGATGCCGCCGCCTATCACGAGGAGGACGCTTTTACCGCGCATGCTGTAAAATCCCGAAGGTGCTCATAAAGTACGACAATGAGCGGGGAAATATATCGAACCACGGTATGAAAGTGTAGTTCCTTCCTCGTGATAAATTATGATTATAAATCAACTTCTTAAAAAAGATTCAGGGGTTAACAATTCCCTAACCCTTCCATGGTTCGATGAGCGCGAGCCTCGGGGGGCTTGGGCATGTTGTCGAGATCCGGTCAGAGCCGGCGGGAAGTTGCGCTTCCCAGCGCCGGCGAGATTCTGCAGATGGCATCGGACTTTGCGGAAGAGCATGGTGCCGATGCCTGCGATTACGCCTATCGCGCCGTCGTCAGTTTCGAGGCGGAGGGCGAGGGCGAGAAGGCGCATTTCTGGTTCCTTCTTCTGGTGATGCTGGGCGATATCGCCAGCCACCGGCTCAATCCGGACAAGCCGCTGACCATTCACTAGCCGGTCCCGATACCCCGAGGATGGGGGCGAAAAAGAAACCGTCCTGCGATAGCATCCGGCTTCGGACAGTTTTCAGGACAAGATGCCGCTCGATCCGCTGGTGAAGGCCTTTCTCGATCAGGCGGCGGCAATGCCGCGCCTCAAGCCGTGGGAGATGCCGCTCGGCGCATCCCGCAAGAGTTTTGCCGGCTTGATGAAACTGGTCGGGCCCAAGGACGTCCCGGTCGGCAAGATCGAAAATCTCAAGATACCCGCGCAGCAAGGCGTCATCCGCGCGCGGTCCTATGCGCCGGTCGCGGCGGGCAGCGCCGCCATGCCGGTTCTGATCTACTTTCACGGCGGCGGCTTCGTGGTGGGCGATCTCGACACCCATGACGGGCTGTGCCGGCTCTTGACCCATGAAGGCGGGTTCCGGGTCATCGCCGTCGAATATCGTCTGGCGCCGGAACACAAATGGCCCGCGCCCCTGGACGACGCGATTGCCGCTCTGACCTGGGTTTTCGAAAACGCCACGGCCCTTGGGGTGGATGCCGGACGCATCGCGGTAGGAGGCGATTCCGCGGGCGGCCTTCTGACCGCCTGCCTGACCCAGGCGATCCGCAAGTCCGGGATCACGGCCGCTTTCCAGCTTCTGCTTTTTCCCGCCACCGATCTTGCCGGTCATTTCGCGTCGATGGAGAAATTCGGCGTCGGCTACTTCATGGATCGCCAGACCATCGAGTGGAACAATGATCAGGTTTTTCCAAAGGATGCGGATAGAAGTTCGCCGAATATCTCACCTTTGCGGGCAAAGGATTTCGTTGGTTTGCCACCCGCCTATATCCTGTTGGGCGGCTACGACCCCTTGCATGACGAAGGCTTGGCCTATGCGCAGAAGCTGCAGCAGGCGGGCGTGAAGGTCACGGTCGCCGACTATGGCGAGATGGTGCATTGCTTCATTTATCTGCAGACCGTGTTGCCGCAGGCGCACGAAGCCGTTGCCGCCGCCGCGCGGGCGGTACGGGATGCTCTGGCAGAAGCGTGAAAAGAAGGCGGTAAGCGGGATGCTTACTTGATCTTGCCTTCCTTGAACTCGACATGTTTGCGCAGGACCGGGTCGTATTTCTTGATCGAGAATTTCTCGGTCATGGTCCGGGTGTTCTTCTTGGCGACATAGAAAAAGCCGGTACCGCCTTCGCTGTTGAGGCGAATTTTGGCAGTGGTGGGCTTGGCCATGATCGGACTCCGGGAAGAACGTCGAGAGAGGGGCGGTTTTTGGGGGAAGGGCCCCGCGCTGTCAAGCCGGACGAAGCAAAATCCTGAATTTCAACGTTTTTTCGGCTTGAAGCGGCGTTTTTCGGGGCGTTTGGGCTTGCCCGGCCGCACGGGCCGGTGCGTCCGGGCCGGGCGCGACTCGCCGTCAGCCAGCTCGAACCGCAGGCCGCCCGTGATCGGAGCGGCTTCCATCAGCTTAACCGGCACCGTGTCGCCCAAGCCATAAGTGGCGCCGCTGCGCTCGCCCCGCATCGCCTGGGCGCGCTCGTCGAAGCGAAAATATTCCGCGCCCAGGGATCGCGCCGGCAGAAGGCCCTCCGCGCCGCTTTCCTTCAGCCGCACGAACAGGCCGAACTTGGTGACCCCGGTGATCCGGGCCTCGAAGACCGCGCCCACCCGGTCCTGCATGAAAGCGGCGACATACCGGTCCGCCATGGCGCGGCGCTCGGTCTGTGAAATCGCCTGGGCGATTTCGGGCAGTTGCTTGATCTCGCGGTCGGTGAGGCCATCGCCGCCGGCAAGCTTCAGCCCGCGGATCAGCGCGCGGTGCACGATCAAGTCGGCATAGCGGCGGATGGGAGAGGTGAAATGGGCGTATTTCGCCAGATTGAGGCCGAAATGGCCGATATTGGCGGCGTCATAGATCGCCTGGGCCTGGCTGCGCAGCACCACGTCGTTCATCACCGCTTCATGGGGCGTGCCTCTGGCCCCGGCCAGGATGCGGTTGAAGGTGCCGGGCTGCACCACCTGGCCCTTGGCGAAATTGATGTTCAGGGACCGGAGGAAATCGAAAAAGGCATAAAGTTTCTCCCGCGACGGCGTGTCGTGCACGCGATAGATGAGCGGTGTACGCGCTTTCTCCAGCGCCTCGGCGGCGGCGACATTGGCCAGCACCATGCATTCCTCGATCAGGCGCATGGATTCCAGCCGCTCGCGGAACGCGATGGAGGCGACGTGGCCGTCGGCGCCCAGCTGGATGCGTCGTTCCGGCAAGTCGAGGTCCAACGGGCTGCGCTTTTCCCGTGCGATGGTGAGAGCCTTGTAGGCGGCCCACAGATCGGCGAGCGTCTTGCGCACCGTCGCGTTCATGTCCGCATCCGGCTTGCCGTCGAAGGCGGCCTGGGCCCGTCGGTAGGTGAGGCGGGCGGCGGACCGCATGATGCCGCGCAGGAAAGTGTGGCTGCGCTTATGGCCCTGCGCGTCGAATATCATTCGGACCGCCAGGCAGGGCCGGTCGACGCCTTCCTTCAGAGAACAGAGATCGGCGGACAATTCTTCCGGCAGCATCGGCACGACACGGTCGGGGAAATAGGCGCTGTTGCCCCGCTTCAGCGCTTCGCGGTCGAGCGCCGAGCCGGGCGTCACATAATGGGCGACATCGGCGATGGCGACCAGCACGACATGGCCGTTCCGGTTTCCTGCATCGTCATCCGGCCCCGCCCACACGGCATCGTCATGATCGCGCGCATCTTCGGGATCGATGGTGACGAGGGGAACGGCGCGAAGGTCGGTGCGCTCGCGTGGATCCGCGGGTGCGGCGGCGCGCGCTTCTTCCAGAACGGACTCCGGGAAAACGGTGGGGATGCCGTGCGCATGAATGGCGATGAGGCTAATGGTGCGGGGACTGTCCATGCTGCCGATGCGCTCGACCACGCGCACGCGGGGAAAGCCGGCGGCCCGGCGCCCCGTCGGCTCGCACAGCACCAGTTCGTTGTTCTTGGCCCCCGCCGCATCGGCTTTGTCCAGTGCATATTCGGCGCGTGCCTTGCGGTCGACAGGCATGACCCGAAAGTCTGTGCCGCTGGCGCGCAGCACCCCCAAAATGCGCTCGGGTCCGCTTTCGCTTTCCAGCCGCCGGATGATGGCGGCTTCATACGCTTCGCCGCGTTTCTCCAGCCGCGCCAGCAGGCGCGCGCCGATGCCCGGGGCTGCGCCGGTCTTGGGCGGGGCGACATAGATCGCGGGCGGTTCGGCGTCCGCATCCCAGTTGAGGGGACGGGCGAGCAACTCGCCGTCTTCATCTGTGCCGGCGATCTCCAGGACCGCGACTTCGGGAAGCGTGCCCGCGCGGTTCAGCCCGCGTTTCGCTTTGCCCGCGATCACCCCTTCCGCTTCCAGCTCGCGCAGCAGGCGTTTCAACAGGATGCGGTCCGAACCCTTGAGACCCGTCAGCTTGGCGAGGTCGCGCTTGGTGGCGCCGGGATGTTCGGCAATGAGGACGAGCAGGCGGGCTTTGTCGAGCGGCGGAGCGTTTGGGGTGCGGCGGACCAATTATTCGCCTGCCACGGGTTCTGGCTTTTTCTTCCCTTTGGCGGGCGCTTTCTTCTTAGCGGGCGCTTTTTTGCCGGACGCCTTTTTCGGGGCGCTTTCGGCTTTCGCCTCTGCTTTCTTGGGCGCCTTCTTTTTCTTCTTGCCGCCGCCTTTTGCCGCGCGCTCGGCGATCAGGGCGAGCGCCTGTTCCAGCGTGACCTCCATGGGGTCCATGCCATCGGGAATGGTCGCGTTGACGTCGCCGTCGCTGACATAAGGGCCGTAACGGCCTTTCAGCACCTTAATGGCATTGCCGTTGCCGTCCTGGCCCAGTTCTTTCAAGGCTTGCGGGCCGCGGCGGCCGCCGCCTTTCGCCTTCTTTTCCGCCAGGATGGTCACGGCATGATTGAGGCCGATGTCGAAAACATCGTCCGGCGATTCCAGCGAGGCATATTTGCCGTCATGAGCGACGTAAGGCCCGAAGCGGCCGAAATTGGCCGTGATCATCTTGCCGTCTTCGGGATGCGGACCGACTTCTCGCGGCAAGGACAGAAGCTTGACCGCCAGCGCCAGATCGACGCTGGACGGATCGGTGCCTTTGGGCAGGCCCGCGCGCTTGGGTTTCTTGTCTTCGCCCAGCTGCACGTAAGGCCCGAAGCGCCCGGAGCGGACGGTCACCTGCTGGTCGCTGCCGGGAAAGAGCCCCAGCTCGCGCGGACCGGCATCGCCTTCGCCCGGCTTGGCACCGATCTGGCGGGTGAATTTGCATTCGGGGTAGTTGGTGCAGCCGACGAAAGCTCCGAACCGGCCCAACTTGAGGTTCAAGCGGCCATCGGCGCAGGCGGGGCATTTGCGCGGATCGACGCCATCTTCGCCCGGGGGGAAGATATGCGGGCTCAGCACGGAATCGAGCTCGTCGATCACCTGGCTGATCTTGAGGTCCTTGGTCTCGCCCACCGCGGCGGAGAAATCCTTCCAGAAATCGCGCAGCAGCTGCTTCCAGTTCAAGTCCCCCGCCGACACTTCGTCCAGCTTCTCTTCCAGATCGGCGGTGAAGTCGTAGGCGACATAGCGCTTGAAGAAGCTGTTGAGGAAGGTCGTGACCAGCCGGCCCTTATCCTCGGGATAGAAACGGCCCCGGTCCATGCGGACATAGGCGCGGTCGCGCAAGGTGGAAAGGATGGTGGCGTAGGTGGAGGGACGGCCGATGCCCAGCTCTTCCAGCTTGCGCACCAGGCTGGCTTCGGAATAGCGCGGCGGCGGCTCGGTGAAATGCTGCGCCGGATTGACCTGGTCGACCTTGCCGGCATCGCCGGCCGCGACTTTCGGCAGCTTCGAGCCTTCCTCGTCGGCGCTGTCGTCTTCGCCTTCCAGGTAAAGGGTCAGGAAGCCGTCGAACAAGGTAACCGTGCCCGTGGCGCGCAAGGTGATCTGCTTGTCGGCCGAGATCACATCGACGGTGGTGCGCTCCTGCTCCGCGGACTCCATCTGGCTGGCGACGGCGCGCTTCCAGATCAGTTCGTAGAGCCTGGCGGCGTCGGCATCGAGATAGCGTGCGACGTCTTCCGGCGTGCGGGCGAAGCTGGTCGGCCGGATGGCTTCGTGCGCTTCCTGCGCGTTTTTCGCCTTGCTGGAATAGACGCGGGCGGTTTGCGGCACATAGCGGGCGCCATATTTCCTGCCGATCACCTCACGGGCTTCGGCGATCGCTTCGGGCACCATGGTGATGCCGTCGGTCCGCATGTAGGTGATCAGGCCGACGGTTTCCCCGCCGATGTCGGCGCCTTCGTAAAGGCCTTGCGCCACCTGCATGGTGCGCTTGGCGACAAAGCCCAGCTTGCGGGAGGCTTCCTGCTGCAAGGTGGAGGTGATGAAGGGCGGCGAGGGGTTGCGCTTGACCGGGCGGGCTTCGACGCTGCCGATGGTGAAGCTCTGGCTTTCGATGGCGGCGACGGCGCGGCGGGCATCCGCCTCGTTTCCGAGGGACAGCTTTTCCAGCTTTTTGCCGTCCAGCTGGATCAGGCGCGCGCCGAAATCCCCGTCCTTGGTGGAGACATGCGCGTCGATGCTCCAATATTCCTGCGGCTTGAACGCTTCGATCTCGGCTTCGCGCTCGACCACCAGGCGAAGCGCGACCGACTGGACGCGGCCCGCGGAACGGGCGCCGGGAAGCTTGCGCCAGAGCACCGGCGAGAGCGTGAAGCCCACCAGATAGTCCAGCGCGCGGCGCGCCAGATAGGCGTCGACCAGTTCGCCGTTGATCTGACGGGGATGGGCGATGGCATCCAGGATCGCGGATTTGGTCACCGCGTTGAAGACGACCCGTTC
>JAFKFF010000405.1 GCA_017307315.1 Alphaproteobacteria bacterium | reverse complement strand
CGAGAAGATGACCAAGATCGTGGCGGGCCTGGGAGTAGCCGACATGGATTCCCGCTGCGCCCCCGTCATCACCCAGGCGCTGCAGAAGCGCGTCGCCTTCCCCAACTGGGGCTACAACATGATCGACGGCGACCTCTTCATGGGCACCGCCGGCAACAGCGACTTCATCAAGGGCATCATCGCCTGGAACAAGCGCCGCTACGGCATCAACAATATCGACCCGCGCATGGTCGGGGTCTCGCCCGGCGTCATTCCCGGCATCGTCAGCGCGCTGCAGGCTTTCGCGCCCAAGGGCAGCAAGGTCTTGATGGTGACGCCGTCCTATGTCGGCTTCTATGCCGCGATCGGCTTCACCAAGACGGTGCCGGAAGAAAGCCCGATGAAGTTGGTCAATGGCCGCTACGAAATCGACTGGGCCGATTTCGAGCGCCGCATGACCCCGGATGTGAAGGTCTCGATCCTATGCAACCCGCACAATCCGGCCGGCCGCGCCTGGACGCGCGAAGAGCTCATCCGCTACGGCCAGCTCTGCAAGAAGCACAACATCATCGTCCTGTCGGACGAGATTCATTGCGACTTCATCTCCAAGGGCCACAAATATGTGCCCTTCGCCAGCCTCGACAAGGATCTGGTCGACAATTCGATCACCTTCAAGTCGGGCTCCAAGAGCTTCTCGCTGGCGGCGATGAAATGCGCCTGGTTCTTCACCACCAATCCGGCGCTTTACAAGGCGACCAGCGCCGCCAATTTCCCTTCCATCTCCAATCCGGCGCTGGTGGCGGAACAGGCGGCCTATGCCGGCGGCGAGCCCTGGCTGAACCAGTGCGTCGACTATATCGACGGCAATCTCGACTTCGCCCATCAATATGTCACCAAGAACCTGCCTCTGATGAAAACCGGCAACAAGCCGGAAGGCACCTATCTGATGTGGCTGGATGTGAGCCCGCTCGCCGCCAAGATCGGAGCGCAGAAGACGGCCGATGCCGCCAACGCCAAGACGCCGCGGCCGATGAACCCCTTCACCGGACAGCCTGTCGTCACCACCCAGGGCGACATCGTCAGCCATTGGCTGGCCAAGAACGCCTATGTCTTCCTGGAATCGGGTTCGGGCTTCGGCAAGGTCGGCGCGAATTTCGTGCGCATGAACGTCGCCACCCCGCGCGTCACCCTGAAGGCGGCGCTGGACAGCATGGCGGCGGCGATGAAGAACCTCGCCTGATCTGGCCCTTGTATAAGTAACGAAACGGCCCGGAGCGCTTGCCGCGCCCCGGGCCGTTTCCATGATGACCGCTACTTGGTCGCGGCGAGATACCCGATGGCCGACTTGCCCTGCCCGGTCGCGTCATGCAGCGTCCAGACGGCGCCCAATTCTTCGCCATTGGGACCGAACAGCGCGCCGCTGAAGTTGCCGCTCGATCCGGCGGCAAAACCCGAATTGCCGGTCGGGACCGCGCCCGTGGAAGCGGTGGTACCCGAAAGCGTCGAGCCGGACATCGATCCCGTCAGGCTCACATCGTTCCAAGGCACGGACGGCTTGCCGGCTCCGGTTTCCACACTCATATTGGTCAGCGATCCGCTCACGCTCCCGCTGGAAAAATTGATCGCGATATTCGCGTTCCCCTCGACGGAGGCAATAAAAATGCCGCCGGTTCCATCCAGCGAAGCCACGTGCCCCCAGGCGCCGCCATTCGTGCCATTGCCGACATAAGTGGCTGTGCCGGTCGGAACATTCGCGGCGGGCGTCTGATATCCCGACAAACCAATGCCGAATTGATAGTCGCCGGCGGTGCTGCCTGCCTTTATCGGCGTAATATTCCACGCACCGAGCGCCGTATAGCTCAAACTCTGCGCCCAGAAAGTGAGCTTGCGCCCATCGGCCAAGGTGACGGCGTTACCGTCACCAATCAGTCCCGTGGCGTCGACACCAAGGCTCGGAATCTTGAATTCCAGAACGGCATGCGCCACGCCGCCGACCATTTGGGTACCGGTCACGGTTACGGTCGCGCCTTGGGTGTTCGCATTGCCGACAGCGTTTGGCCAAGTGACATCCAGGACCGTCTGCAGCAGGGGAAAGACCGTTCCAGCCGCCGGGTAAGAATTGGTGAAATTGGGCGCGGTGCCGGTCGCTTGGGGAAATTTCATCAATTCCGGACCAGCTGACCCTTGCGTCGCGAAAATAATCGGGCCGGCATCACGAACATAGACCTGCGGTATCGAAGGCGTGGTCGGCAACACGGTCATCGGTCCATTGCCGCCGCCGCCGCACGCCGCCACCGACAAAAATGCACCGGCCGCGCAAAGACGGCCGCCCGCTCGCAGAAAATTCATGTCGCCTCCCCATCCGGCATTCTCGATACCGGAACCCGCGCGCATCCTAGGATCGTACCAGCGCCCCAGCAAGGGAAAGCGCGCGAAATGGCAAGATACAACCAACACGCGCAGACCCGCCATTGGCAAAATCTGATCGTGGGACAGAGACGCCTGGAACGCTTGCGCACCCTCGGCCTTGTCCGGCGAAACCCATCGGCTGCCGCGTCAGGACTGGTCCTTCTGCATCCGCTGAAGCGCGGGCCAGGCGAATATGCCGAACAAAATCAGCGCGGCGGAAAACACCAGGAAGATAAAGCCCGGAAATTCCCGTTCGACCGCATAAGGCGCCAGCGTCCCGAAAACGCCCAGGGAAATCCACACCCAGCCCCACTCCCGCATGGGATATATCTGCAATTTCATCTGCGACCTCGCTCCGCTCCTTATAGCGCCATTCGCGACGCCCGGCCTTCGGCCCTGCGGCGCCGGCCATGACGGCGGCGATAAGACCTCGCCCGAACTTTCCTACATATAAGTAATGAAAGACCTGTGGCGCATAAACGCTCCGGGCCTTTTCTTTTGCGCCGCGCTAGACCGAAAGGCGGATTGCGGATACCGGCGCGCCGGACCTAGGGTCGCCCGTCGAACGGGATGGGGGTCCTCATGACGCTTTCACGCCGTGATCTCATGGCGGGCGCCGTCGCCGCGCAAGCCGTTGCCGCAACCGTCGGCTCTTCCAGCCGCGCGCGGGCCGAGAGCATGACACCCAAGGGCCTGCTGCCCACCGGCCAGGAAACGCTGGGGCCCTTCTTTCCCGTGCGCATTGCGCCCATGCACGACCAGGACATCACCCATTATCCCGGCAAGACCGGCCGCGCTTTGGGCCAGGTCATCGAATTGACCGGCCGGGTGATGGACGTCAAAGGCAATCCCCTGCCGAACGCGCAGATGCTGATCTGGCAAGCCAACGCGGCGGGCCGCTATGTCAATCCGGTGGACACCAACACCGCGCCGATCGATCCCAACTTTCTGGGCGTGACCGCGTTCGGCGTGGACGCGCAAGGCCGCTATCGCCTGCGCACCGTCAAGCCCGGCGCCTATCCCGAGCCATCCGGCACGATGCGCACGCCGCATATCCATTTCGACGTCGCCAATGCCGATTACCGCCTGGTGGCGCAGATGTACTTCCCCGGCGAGGCGCTGAACGCGCACGATCTTCTGCTCTCCACCCTCGCCTCGCGCCACAGAAAGCCGGAAGACGCGATCTGCAAGCCCGCCCGGACCAGCGAGCCCAATGTGCTGGCCTTCGAATGGAATATCGTGCTCTTGACCTGAGGCCGCACGCTTTCCTGCTTGCCGCGGGCCTCCCGCCTCCCCATCTTGAGCATCGACAGGGATGGAGAAGAAACAGGCCATGGTCCAGGCGAACACCGCGCCGCCCGAACTTTCCGTCAGCCGCTGGTTCAACACCCAGAGCCCGCCGACCCTGGCCGGTCTGAAGGGCAAGGTGGTGGTGCTGCACGCGTTCCAGATGCTGTGCCCGGCCTGCGTGGCGCATGGCACGCCGCAGGCCGAACGGATCCACCGGCTGTTCGGCGGCGAAGACCTTGCCGTGATCGGCCTGCACACCGTCTTCGAGCATCATGCGGCGATGACGCCGGTGGCGCTGGAAGCTTTCATTCACGAATATCGCCTCACCTTTCCCATCGCGGTGGATGCGCCGGGCGAGGATGGCCCCATTCCGCAGACCATGGCGCGCTACGGCATGCGCGGCACGCCCACCGCCATCCTGATCGACCGGGCGGGGATGGTGCGCGAGCATTTCTTCGGCCAGGCCGACGATCTCTCGCTGGGCGCCGTGA
>JAFKFF010000404.1 GCA_017307315.1 Alphaproteobacteria bacterium | reverse complement strand
GAAATGGAAGCTCGTCTTCTTCTGGCCGAAGGATTTCACATTCGTCTGCCCCACCGAGATCGCGGACTTCGGCCAGCTGAATGGCGACTTCAACGACCGCGACACGGTCGTTTATGGTGTCTCCACCGACAGCGAGTTCGTGCACCTGGCCTGGCGGCAGAACCATGCCGACCTCAAGGACCTGCCCTTCGCCATGCTGGCCGACACCAATCGCCGGCTCTCCAAGGCGCTGGGAATTCTGGATGAAGAGGCCGGCGTCGCCAAGCGCGCCACCTACCTGGTCGATCCGGACGGCATCATCCGCTTCGTTTATGTCACCGACATGAGCGTGGGCCGCAATCCGCAGGAAGTCCTGCGCGTATTGGATGCGTTGCAGACCGACGAACTCTGCCCCTGCAACTGGCAGAAGGGCGAGGACGTGATCAAAACAGCCGCTTGATAAGTGAGCCTTGGCTCCGGCTTTCTTCCCCCGCATGGCGAAGCCATTGGCGGGGGAAGATGTCTTCCGAAGGCTTGTCCTGAGGAAGACAGTCGGGGGCCAACTATAAAAGGAATAGATATGTCTATCGACGCTTTGAAAAATTCCCTGCCCGACTACGCCAAGGACCTAAAGCTCAACCTATCGAGCCTGGCGAGCGAAACCTTGCTCACCGAACAACAGCGCGCCGGTGCCTTCATCGCCTGCGCCCTGGCGTCGCGCGAGCGCGGCACCACCAGCGCGATCATGAGCGAATTCGCGCCCAGGCTTTCCGCCGAAGCCTTGGCGGCCGCCCGTGCCGCCGCCAGCATTATGGCGATGAACAATATCTATTACCGCTTCACCCATCTGGCTTCGGCGCCCGATTACAAGACATTGCCCGCGCGCCTCAGGATGAACGTGATCGGCAAGCCCGGCGTGGACAAGGTCGATTTCGAGCTCTGGTGCCTGGCGGTTTCCGCCATCAATGGCTGCGGCGTCTGCATCGACAGCCATGAAAAGATCCTGCGCGACGCCGGTCTCACTGCCGAACAGATCCAGGCCGCGGTGCGCATCGCCGCCGTGGTGCATGGCGTCGCGGCGACGCTCGATGGCGAAGCGCACAGCGCCGACATCGCCGCCAACGCGGTGGCGGCCTGACACTCAAGCCCTCGCCAGGGTTTCGTCCACCATCGCAAGAAACCGGCTTAAGGTCGGCGTCGCATCGCCGCGGCGCCAGACCAGGCCGGTTTCCAGCGACGGCGCGCCGTCCATCAGATCGACATAGCGCACCCCCGTGCGCGCCAGATTGCGCAAGGAAGCGGGCACCAGCGCGATGCCCATGCCGGCCGACACCAGCGCGATGATGGTCTGCATCTGAATCGCTTCCTGCGCGATCCGCGCCGGCGCGCCATGCGCGGCATAATAATCCAGCACCAGATCGTGAAAGGCCGGCGCCGAACGGCGCGGAAAGATCACCAGCGGCACCTGGATCAACTGCGCGGGCGGCAATTTCCCGGCGCGAAGCGACAGGCGCTTTTCCGCAAGCCAGCTTTCCGGCACCGCGGCGATCAAAGGCTCCGACACCAGCTTGCGATACAGCAGCACCTTGGAGAGCGCGCCTTCCGCCGGCGGGATCACGATGCCGGCCTGCCCCTTTCCATCCAGCAACGCCGCGATCTGCACATCGCTGGTCGCTTCGGTCAGCGCGATCTCGACATCGGGATGGAGCGCGGCATAGCGGCGGACCAGCAGGGGCAGGATGCTGTAATCGGCCGTGCTGACGAAGCTGAGTTCAAGACGGCCGGCTTCGCCGTCGCGCAGCCGCCGGGCGATATCCGCCAGCGCGCCCACGCCGTCGAGCGCCGTGCGCACATGCGCCAGCCACTGCGCCCCGAAGGGGGTCAATGCCACGCTGCGCTTGGTCCTGAGGAACAACGGCGCGCCCAGTTCCTGCTCCAGCCGCAGGATCGACTGGCTGAGGGGCGGCTGGGTCATGCCCAGCGCCTCCGCCGCCCGCCCGAAATGCAGGGTTTCGGCCACCGCCCGGAAATGCCTGAGCTGCCGGATATCCATTCATATCTCCAACGACCTAATTGTAGCATAATAATATATTTCACGAATATCCGAAAAACCCTTATGCCGGACAGGCAATTCAGAGGCCTCAGGGTCCCATGCCGAAATACCGCTCCAGAACCACCACCCATGGTCGCAACATGGCGGGCGCCCGCGGCCTGTGGCGCGCCACCGGCATGAAGGATTCCGACTTCGGCAAGCCGATCATCGCCGTCGCCAACAGCTTCACCCAGTTCGTGCCCGGCCATGTCCATCTGAAGGATCTGGGCCAGCTGGTGGCGCGCGAGATCGAAGCGGCGGGCGGCGTCGCCAAGGAGTTCAACACCATCGCGGTCGATGACGGCATCGCGATGGGCCATGACGGCATGCTCTATTCGCTGCCCAGCCGCGAATTGATCGCCGACAGCGTCGAATACATGGTCAACGCGCACTGCGCCGACGCGCTGGTCTGCATCTCCAATTGCGACAAGATCACCCCCGGCATGCTGATGGCGGCGTTGCGCCTCAACATCCCCACCGTCTTCGTCTCCGGCGGACCGATGGAGGCGGGCAAGGTGACGGTGAAGGGCGTCAAGCGCGCGCTCGATCTGGTCGATGCCATGGTGGTCGCGGCCGACGACAACTACAGCGACGAAGAAGTCAAAGTGGTCGAGCGCTCGGCATGTCCCACCTGCGGCTCCTGCTCGGGCATGTTCACCGCCAATTCGATGAACTGCCTGACCGAGGCGCTGGGCCTGTCGCTCCCCGGCAACGGTTCGGTGCTCGCCACCCATGCCGATCGCGAAAAGCTCTTCCGCAAGGCCGGCCATGTCGTGGTCGATCTCGCCAAGCGCTGGTACGAAAAGGACGACGCCACCGCGCTCCCCCGCAGCATTGCCAGCTTCGCCGCCTTCGAGAATGCGATGAGCCTGGACATCGCCATGGGCGGCTCGACCAATACGGTTCTGCATCTCCTCGCCGCCGCGCATGAAGGCAAGATCGATTTCACCATGGCCGACATCGACCGGCTGTCGCGCCGTGTGCCCTGTCTGTGCAAGGTCGCGCCCGCCAAAAGCGATGTGCATATGGAAGATGTGCACCGGGCCGGCGGCATCATGGCGATCCTGGGCGAACTGGACCGCGCCGGCCTGATCGACACCTCGCTGCCCACCGTGCACGCGCCGAGCCTGGCGCACGCCCTGGCGCAATGGGACATCACCCGCACCGACAATAGCGAGGTTCTCGACTTCTATCGCGCCGCGCCGGGCGGCGTGCCGACCCAGGTCGCCTTCAGCCAGTCGGCGCGCTGGGAAGAGCTCGACGCCGACCGCGAGAAAGGCGTGATCCGGTCCGCCGAGCATCCTTTCAGCAAGGACGGCGGGCTTGCCGTGCTGTTCGGAAACCTGGCGCCGGAAGGCTGCATCGTGAAGACGGCGGGCGTCGATGAATCCATCCTCACCTTCCGTGGCAAGGCGCGGGTCTATGAAAGCCAGGACGCGGCGGTGGCCGGCATCCTGGGCAATCAGGTCGTGGCCGGCGACGTGGTTGTCATCCGCTATGAAGGGCCGAAGGGCGGCCCGGGCATGCAGGAAATGCTGTATCCGACCAGCTACCTGAAGTCCAAAGGGCTGGGCAAAGCCTGCGCGCTCATCACCGATGGGCGGTTCTCGGGCGGCACGTCCGGCCTTTCCATCGGCCATGTCTCGCCGGAAGCCGCCGAAGGCGGCCTGATCGCGTTGGTCGAAACCGGCGATCCCATCGTGATCGACATCCCCAACCGCGGCGTTCACCTGGATATCGACGATGCCGCGTTGGCGGCGCGTCATGCCGCGATGGTGGAGAAAGGCAAGGACGGCTGGAAACCGAGCGAAAAGCGCAATCGTCAGGTCTCACCTGCGCTGCGTGCCTATGCGGCCATGACCACCAATGCCGCGCGCGGCGCGGTGCGCGACGTGAGCCAGGTTGAAAAGTAATCGTCGCGGACCGCGCGCTTGAGCGAGCGGCCGGAAATCCCGACATGCTGGATTTCACCAGAGGTGGATGGCAAAGGGATTGCGAAAAACATGCTCAAGGCATGTTTTTCGTCCTCGCTGCGCTCGGATCGCTCGGCTTCGCCTCGCGCCCAAATCGGCGGCCGCCGATTTGTCGAGTGAGGAGCGGCGCG
>JAFKFF010000403.1 GCA_017307315.1 Alphaproteobacteria bacterium | reverse complement strand
CCACGATGAGTGTGCGCTTGGGTTGCGCCACGCACCGCAACCTGCCGGGCGCGAAACAACTGCGCTTTATACACCGAGCGGCAGGCGCCACCAAGTACCTGCGGTCAAAACCGCACCAGGAACAGCAAGGCGATCCCCAGCGCCAGGACTGCGGCAGTCACGATCAGCCACGCCGTTCCCGCATGCGACGGTGCCGTTGCCGGAGGGGCCGGCGGCGGTGGCATGACCGGCTCCGGCTCCGGCTTGATCCCGGGAGCAGCCACCACGAATCGATGCATGCCGATCCCGATCTGGTCGAGGAATTGGCCCGGACCCAATTGATGGACGGCGCCCCGAACCAAGTCGCCATTCCCCGCGCGCGACATTGACACGCACCTTCAGGTGGTATCGCGGCTGCTCCAGCTGACGCCGGGCCTGGAGCCCGCCGACTTGGCTTTTGCGCCAAAGGCTTCGTTTTGCGGGGCGATCCCATAATCTACACGTCGGCCGAACACTGTTCGCAAGTGTGCGGCGCAACAATATTATAAACGCTTGCCAAGCTCGCGCCGCCTTGCCAAAACGACATTCATACCCGTGAACCCGATAAATAGAGCGCCCCTCTCGCATGAGCGATCCCGCGAAACGCCCAGAAAAACAAGAAAAATCTCCCGCTAACGCTGTCCGCAGCAATTCCGAGCATCTGAAGAAACTCTATTACGACATGCTGTTGATCCGCCGGTTCGAGGAACGGGCGGGCCAATTGTACGGCATGGGACTGATCGGCGGCTTTTGCCACCTCTATATCGGCCAGGAAGCCGTGGTGGTGGGCATGCAGGCCAATGTCCGCGGCAACGACCAGATCATCACGGCCTATCGCGACCACGGTCACATGCTCGCCTCGGGCATGGACCCCAAGGGCGTAATGGCCGAGCTGACCGGCCGTTCCACCGGCTATTCCAAGGGCAAGGGCGGCTCGATGCACATGTTCAGCCAGGAAAAGAAATTCTATGGCGGCCACGGCATCGTCGGAGCCCAGGTGCCGCTGGGTACCGGTCTGGCTTTCGCCAACAGGTATCGGGGCAATGACGGCGTCTGCCTGACCTATTTCGGCGACGGCGCGGCCAACCAGGGCCAGGTCTATGAAAGCTTCAACATGGCCGAGCTGTGGAAGCTGCCGGTAGTCTACATCATCGAGAACAATCAATACGCCATGGGCACCAGTGTGGCCCGCGCCTCGGCGGTGGCGGATTTCTCCAGGCGCGGCGTCTCCTTCAATATTCCCGGCGTGCAGGTGGATGGCATGGATGTCGAAGCGGTGCAGGCCGCGGGCGCGGAGGCCATGGCCCATTGCCGCAGCGGCAAGGGCCCCATCATCCTGGAGATGAAGACCTACCGCTATCGCGGCCACTCCATGTCGGACCCGGCCAAATACCGTACCCGCGAGGAAGTGAGCGAAGTGCGCGAGAAGCGCGATCCCATCGACCATTTCGGCGCCAGGCTGGTCAAGGACGGCGTCGTCAGCGAGGGCGACTTGAAGATGATCGACAAGGATGTGAAGGCGATCGTGCTCGCCGCGGCGGAATTCGCCACTGAAAGCCCGGAGCCGGGCCTCGATGAACTCTACACGGATGTGCTCGCCTGATGTCCAGTCAAATTCTGATGCCTGCATTGTCGCCCACCATGGAAGAGGGCAAGCTCGCCCGCTGGCTGGTGAAGGAAGGCGATACCGTCAAGTCCGGCACGATCCTCGCCGAGATCGAAACCGACAAAGCCACGATGGAGTTCGAAGCGGTCGATGAAGGCCGCATCGGCAAGATCCTGGTACCTGAAGGCAGCGAAGGGGTGAAAGTCAATTCGCCCATCGCCACGCTTCTGGCCGACGGAGAAGATGCTTCCGCTGCCGCGGCTCCCGCGCCGAAGAAGGCGGAGCCTGCGGCCGCAGCGAAAAAAGAATCCGTGTCCCCGGCGGTTGACGGTGGCGAGAACAAGGCGGCGCCTTCCGCGCCGGTCTTCGCCGCTCCCGCCGACCCCGATCTTCCGTCGGATGTGGAAATGGTCACCATGACCGTGCGCGACGCGCTGCGTGACGCCATGGCGGAAGAGATGCGCCGCGACGATCTGGTGTTCCTGATGGGCGAGGAAGTCGCCGAGTATCAGGGTGCCTACAAGATCTCTCAGGGGCTTTTGGAGGAATTCGGCGACCGGCGGGTGATCGACACGCCCATCACCGAGCATGGCTTTGCCGGCCTGGGCGTGGGTGCGGCGTTCGACGGGCTGAGGCCGATCGTGGAATTCATGACCTGGAATTTCGCCATGCAGGCGATGGATCAGATCATCAACTCCGCCGCCAAGACCCGCTATATGTCCGGCGGCCAGATGGCCAGCCCCATCGTGTTCCGCGGCCCCAACGGCGCGGCCGCCCGGGTCGGCGCCCAGCATAGTCAGGATTATTCCGCCTGGTATGCTTCGGTGCCGGGCGTCAAGGTGATCGCGCCTTACTCCGCGGCCGACGCCAAGGGTCTGCTCAAGGCCGCGATCCGCGATCCCAATCCCGTGATTTTCCTGGAAAATGAAATCGTCTATGGCCGCTCCTTCCCGGTGCCCAAGATCGACGATTTCGTACTGCCCATCGGCAAGGCGCGCATCGTCAGGGCGGGCAAGGACGTCACGCTGGTTTCCTATTCCATCTCGGTGGGTACCTGCGAGGAAGCCGCGCAGAGGCTTGTGGACGAGGGGATCGATGCGGAAATCATCGACCTGCGTACGCTCCGTCCGCTGGACATGGATGCGGTGCTCGCCTCGGTGAAAAAGACCAACCGGATGGTGACGGTCGAGCAAGCCTGGCCGGTCTGCTCTATCGGCTCGGAACTCTGCGCGCGGGTCGCGCTCGAAGCTTTCGATTACCTCGACGCGCCTCCGACCAAGGTCTCCGGCAAGGACGTGCCCATGCCCTATGCCGCCAATCTCGAAAAACTCGCTCTGCCCACGGTCGATGACGTGATCGCGGCGGTGAAATCGGTTTGCTACAAGGACTGACCCGTGGCGACGAACATCCTGATGCCTGCATTGTCGCCCACCATGGAAGAGGGCAAGCTTGCCCGCTGGCTGGTGAAGGAAGGCGATACCGTCAAGTCCGGTGACATTCTCGCCGAAATCGAAACCGACAAAGCCACGATGGAATTCGAAGCGGTCGATGAAGGCCGCATCGGCAAGATTCTGGTGCCTGAAGGCAGCGAAGGCGTGAAAGTGAACGCGCCCATCGCCGTGCTTCTGGGCGAGGGCGAAGCCCCCGGCGCGGTCGATATCCCGGCGGCGATGAAAGACATCAGCGCGGCCGTGAAAGCCGAAGCGCCCAAGCAGGCGGAAGCGCCCAGCCCCGCGGCCGCGCCGCAGCCCGCGCCCGCCAAGGCGGAGGCGCCGAAGGCGGCCGTTCCCGCCGCGCCTGCCGGCGATCGCCTCTTCGCATCCCCGCTGGCGCGCCGTATCGCGGCCGACAAGGGCGTCGACCTGGCCTCCCTGACCGGAACCGGCCCGCGCGGGCGGATCGTCAAGGCGGATGTCGAGAATGCCAAGCCGGGTGCCAGGCCCGCGGGTGCCGCCAAAGCCGCATCCGGCGAAGCTGGCGGCGTCGGTGTCGCGCCGTTGCCGGATGCCAAGCTGTTCTACAAGGCGGGTGAATATGAAGAGATCCCGCACGATTCCATGCGCAAGGCGATCGCCAGGCGCCTGACATCGGCCAAGACGCTCATCCCGCATTACTATCTCACCATCGACTGCGACCTCACCGCGCTGATGGCGACGCGAGAAGCGCTGAATGCGGCGGCTGGCAAGAATGCGGCCTACAAGCTGTCGGTGAACGACTTCGTGGTGAAGGCGTCGGCGATGGCGTTGATGAAGCACCCCGACGTCAACGCCAGTTGGACGGAAAATTCCATCATCCGCCACCGCCACGCCGATGTCGGCATCGCGGTCGCCATTCCCTCCGGCCTGATCACGCCCATCGTGTTCCAGGCCGAAACCAAGGGCCTGGCCGAAATCTCCAACGAAGTGAAGGAACTGGCCGGGAAGGCCAAGGACAAGAAGCTCAAGCCCCAGGAATATGAAGGCGGCAGCTTCTCGGTCTCCAATCTGGGCATGTTCGGGATCAAGAGCTTCACGTCGATCATCAACCCGCCTCAGTCCTGCATCATCGCGGT
>JAFKFF010000402.1 GCA_017307315.1 Alphaproteobacteria bacterium | reverse complement strand
TTGCCTTGTCGATCTGCTTCAGCCGCAATTCGGCGATCCCGCGGCCAAACAACGCCGTCGCTCTCTCCGGCTGGAGTTTCAGCGCCGTCGCGTAATCGTTCCGGGCCTGAGCGGCCTTTCCCAGCCGGAGGTAAACAAGCCCGCGGCTGTCATAGGAAACGGCATTGCCGGGCTCCAGGCGAATGGCGCGGTTGCAGTCCTGCAGCGCCGCCGGAAAATCCTTGCCCTCGGCACTGCGTGCCCAGCAACGCGCGGCAAGAAAGCGGACATCCGCCGGAGCCAGCATCAGGGCCACGCCGAACCTGGTCACTGCCTCGCCGAACCGGCCTTGCCCCGTCAAGGCCTGCGCATAACCCGCCTGACTGTCCGCATCCTGGGGATATAGCGTGACCGCTTCCAGCAGGTCGGCCTCTGCATCCGCAAAGCGGTGCTCGAGCAGATATAAAAAGCCGCGATATTTGTATCCGATGGGATCCTGGGGCGAGAGCGCGATGGCCCGTCCGCATTCCTCCTCGGCCAAAGGCAGTTGAAGAGAGATCACGGACAGGGCGCAGCGGAATTCCTGCAGAAGCGCGTTTTCTTCGGTGATGAATTCCGCATCCGGGTCGGTCTTGAGGCTGGCCGCATGCGGCGGAGACTCTGCCTCGCCATGCGCGCGAGCTTGAATGATTGCGCCAATCGCGATGAGCGCAACAACAAGTACCCAAAACAGAATTCGCCGGCGCGCTTGAGTCATGTCGATCTCCCAGGATCTCAACATGCCCTGCGGCATCCTTGACTGCCTTGAGCGCGATCAAGCGGGAAAATTGATCGCGATCAAAGGCGGGGGTGCCTCGATACGCCATCCTGTTCGAGAATTATGGAGGCAGAAATGGCGTCATCCAGTCTTGGAATGTTGATTCTCATTGTCGGCGCGCTTGCCCTGTTTGCGGGCGCCTTGGGTTGGGCGAGCTGGGAGGAAACGCGGACCCGTCGGCGCAACCAAGACCATTGAGCCGTGCTGTCAAGGCCTATGGGTTTTTGAGGATCCCGCCCGGCGGAATCATCGCGGTGCTGTAGCCGGGCTGGATCGTCAGATAGGGGCTGCTCATGACCCCGCTCGATACCAGGATTTTTGAGTCCGCGGGAATCGCGATTCCCGTCTTGATGCTCAACTGGGCTTCGACTTTATATGTATGCGGCTCGAGGGAAAGACCGGTTATTTTTCCTACCGGAACGCCGGCAATCCGTACTTCCGTTCCGATATCCAGCCGGTCGGCGCGGCCCAGTTCGGCAGAGATGGCGTACGCCGACAAATTGGCGGTACCGGTTTGCCAATGCATGAAGGCGAAGAAGGCCGCGGCGATCAGGATGACGGCTGCTCCGGGAAGAAGATCAAGGGGGGTGTTTCGAACCATGAAAACAACAGGACCTTCTTCGGCATGGTCGGGCCTTGATCCGAATCAACGTCACCACCTTTGTCCCAGATAATATGAATCCGAGAGTGAGGGCTTCACGATGGCTGGACTTCCGAAAGCAACGTTGGTGGGCATCATACTATGCGCGGCCGCGTCCGCCGCGTCGGCGGCCCCGGATCCCGCCCTGGTGTCGAAATGCGAAGCCTGCCACGGCGAGGCTGGCGAGGGGCCCCGGTTGAACGGGCAGCCGGAGGCCTATCTGCTTCAGCGTTTCAAGGCGTTCGCCGATCCCACCAGAAACACCCCACATGCCACATTTCAAATGTGGCAAACCTCCACCAGCGTCAACGACCGCACGGCCGAGGAGATAGCGCATTATTTTGCGTCTCAGGCGCCAACCCCGGCGGCGCCGGGCGGAACGGCCGCTGCCGAGGGCGAGAGAATCTATCGCCAAGGCGCAGGGCCAGAAACGCCGCCCTGTCAACAATGCCATGGCGCGGCAGGCGAAGGATCGGGGTCCGTGCCGCGGCTTGCCGGTCAGCGTGCCGCCTACCTTGAAAGCCAAATGAGCGCCTTCATGCTGGGCCTGCGGGTGAGCGCAACCATGAACAAGCATGCCTGGCGCATGTCTTCCGACCAGTTCAAGGCCATCAGCGCCTATCTCGCCAATGATCGACCTTCGCAGGATGGGCTCCGGCGCTGACCGAAGGGCGCCTTTCAACGGCGACGCCGCCGCGCAAAGTAAAGCGCCGCGCCCGCCAGCAGGCGCTTGGTGATCCGGAACTGGTCCGCCAGCAAAATCAGCCCGAGAGGCAGCATCCAGAAGCCCAGGATCGGCAGAAACCACGCCAATCCGCCGCAGACCAGGAGCAGGCCGGCAAGCGTGCGCGGCAAGAATGGCGCGCGGCGCAGCCGGTGGACGCGCTCGGCCATCCGGGGCGGAAGCCGGCCGAGCTGCCGCTGCAGAAATTCCTCCGCCTCTTGATCGCTGGGAAGCGCCAATGGGAGACAGCCTCGCGCATACCGGATGGTTGATAGCAGAGCGATCGTTCGTCGGCCACCGGCTTCGCCGCTTGCCGGAGGCCCGGCTGCGCCGGCGCCGCAAATTGCAGCCTCAGTGAAACAGAAAGACCGGAATGGCGCTTTCCGCCACCATGGCCTCGGTCATGCCGCCCAACAGCATTTCCCGCACCCGGCCATGACCATATGCCCCCATCACCAGCATGTCCGCATCGCATTCATACGCCATGTTGCGAATGGCACGGGCGCCGCCGCCCTGCGATTGCCGGATCTCGACAGTCCGTCCCTTGTCGGCGAAGCTTTTGGCAAGGCGCGCTGCCGATCGTGCCGCGTCGTCGCGCGCGCGGGTGCTTTCGGGCGCGACCAAAATGAAAAGCCGGTCCGCCTTCATCAGGAGAAGTTCCGCGGCGGTGACGGCCCGCGCCGCTTCGGCGCCCTCTTTCCAGGCTATGGCGATGGTCCTGCCGATGAGGGGTTGGGGCCGTGGCGGCGCCAGCAGCAGCGGCCGCCCCGAGGCCAGCAGCACGGTGCGAATGCTTTCCGCCGACAGTTCGGGATCGCGTCCCATGACGGTGAGATCGTGATAGCGCGCTTCGGTCAGGAATTCGGGAAACAGCGAAACCGTTTCCAGCCAGGCCAATGTGACCGGGCCATCCGCGCCGATGCCGTGGCGCCGGATGGCGTCGTCATAGGCCTCGCGCGCATGCTTGGACCGCGCGGTCTCTTCCTCCCGGATAAGGGCGACGCTGTCGCCGATGCTGACGCCGGGATTGGGAAATCCGACCGCCAGAACCGAGGCGGCATCCACCACATCGATGCGCGCCCTGAGCGCCGTGACATGCCCGCCATCGATCCTGGCGGCCGCGATGGCGGCATCGAGCACGGTCCGGTCGCTGGAAAGGCCGGTAAGCGAGGCAAGAATCGAGCGTTTCACGATGGGTCCCCGTCAATGGGAGAGAAGGATTGGAAGCGGCGGATCGTCGAGCGCGTCGAGCGTGGCGCCCCCCAGAACGAACTCGCTGAAGCGCGAGTGCCCATAGGCGCCCATGACCAGGAGATCGGCATCGATCTCCCTGGCCTGGTCGAAAAGCTGTTCGGTGACCGAGGCGCGCTGCTTTTCCAGCGCCCGATAGTGGAAGGAGAGTCCATGCGCATGCATGAATTTCTCCAGATCGGTTGCCGTTGCGGTGGTGACGATCTCCTTCTCGCCCGTCACCCCGACGATGTGGATATCCTTCGCCAATTTGAGCACCGGCACCGCATCCTTCAGCGCGCGGGCGGCTTCGCGGCTGAAATCCCAGCCGACAATGACCCGATCCGGTTGAGCGAGAGAGCGCTTGCGCGGAAATAGCAGGACCGGCCGGCCGGTGCGGAAGATTGCCGAAGGAGCAAGGCTGAAATCCATGGCGTCGGGGCCCGGTGCCGGCAGAGCGATAAGATCGTGCAGTCGCGCCAGGTCGATCAGCCTTGTTTCGGGCATGTTGAGGCGCAGGAAATCGCGTCTCATATCCAAAGCCACCTTGTTCTGCTTGCAAAGCTTGACCAGCTTGTCTGAGGCTTCTGCGGCGTTCTTCTCGCTGTCGGCAGCCAGATCCGCCACAATCTCGCGGTATCCGGCGATGAAGCCGCTCAGGATGGGCCGGAAGCTCGCCGGATTGCTGTCGAGTTGCGCGACCTGCGCGGTCAGGCTGCTGCCCAGCAGATGGGCCAGGCAGACCGCGCCTTCCAGAAGAGAATCGGCGACCGGATCAGGGAAAGCCGGCGCATGAAGCAGTATCTGGCGAATGCTCATGAAATC
>JAFKFF010000401.1 GCA_017307315.1 Alphaproteobacteria bacterium | reverse complement strand
GGCAACTTCTCCGTTGGTCTCGGGCGCCAACGACAGAATGACTTCCGTGGCGTCGATGTCCGTTTCAATCCGCGGCAAGCCTTTTGTCGCGCCCTCCTCCGCAACGGTGCCGTTCAGCCGTCCCAGCAGCTCGACCTCATGCTCGGTTTTCCAGGCTATGCCTTTGCCGCCGTTTCCGATCGACGACATGAGAGGCCCCAGCGCGGTGAACCGCTTGTAGATGTTGGGGTAATCCCGCTCCACAACATAAAGCCCCGCCATCGTCTTTCCGGGGATGGGAGCAACCTCGCCTTTGCACCATTCCTTGACGCCAACGGCCTGTGCCAGCTCCCCCGCCGTGTCGTGCTGCATGGGAGAAAGAACCAGGTCTTTCTCCTTACCCAGGACTTCCGGCGCGATCTCCGAGAAGCGCTTGGCCAGGCCTTTGTAGATTTCCCAATCGCTGCGGCTTTCCCACACCGGATCGACCGCGGCGCTCAGCGGATGGATAAAGGGGTGCATGTCCGACGTGTTGAGATCGTTCTTTTCGTACCAGGTCGCCGTGGGCAGAACGATATCGGAGTAGACGCAGGTTGTGGACATGCGGAAGTCCAGCGTTACGAGCAGGTCGAGCTTTCCTTCGGGCGCCTTGTCATGCCAGACCACCTCCGACGGCTTTTGCGCACCAGTCTGACCAAGGTCTTTCCCTTGCACCCCGTGAGAGGTTCCCAACAGGTGCTTGAGGAAATACTCGTGACCCTTGCCGCTGGACCCTAGGATATTCGAGCGCCAGACGAAGAGATTGCGGGGCCAGTTCACGGGGTTGTCGGGATCGTTGCAGGATAGCTTCAGGCGGCCGGTCGCGAGTTCGTTGAGAACATAATCCTTCGAATCAAGGCCCGCCGCTTCGGCCTCTCTCGCCAACTTGAGCGAGTTCGCTTCGAATTGCGGCGCAGAAGGCAGCCAGCCCATGCGCTCGGCGCGAACGTTGAAGTCGATCAAACTTCCTTTCCATTCGTCCTTGTCCGCGAGCGGTGAAAGGATTTCATCTATTCCCAGCGTTTCGTAGCGCCACTGATCGGAATGCGCGTACCAGTAGGAGGTCGCATTCATCTGGCGCGGCGGGCGCCCCCAATCAAGAGCAAAGGCGAGCGGCGTCCAGCCCGTCTGAGGCCGTAGCTTCTCCTGGCCGACGTAATGCGACCAACCGCCACCCTCCTGACCGATGCAGCCACACATCACCAGCATGTTGATGATTCCGCGGTAGGTCATATCCATGTGGTACCAATGATTGATTCCGGCACCGAGAATGACCATGGACTTACCCTTGGTTTTCTCGGCGTTTCGCGCGAAAGCGCGAGCGACGGAAATCACCGAGTCACGGGCCACGCCGGTGATACGCTCTTGCCAGGCTGGCGTGTAAGGCACGTCGTCATTGAAACTGGAGGCGACATTCTCGCCACCGAGCCCTCGATCCACGCCATAGTTTGCGCAGAGCAGATCGAACACGGTGGCAACATAGACATCGCCATCGGACAGTTGCAGTTTCCGCACCGGCACGTTGCGCATCAACACGTCGTCATGATCTGTGCCGGTGAAATAGTCGTGCCGGTGACCTCCGAAATAGGGAAATGCGACTGGCAACACCGCATCTCGCCTGTCCAATGTGGACAAGGAAAGGGAAACCGGCGCCCCCGCGGCGCGCTCCTCGAGGTTCCATTTTCCCTTCTCGCCCCACCGAAAGCCGATCGAGCCTTGGGGTACAACGACGGCGTCCGTCGGCGTGTCAAAGGCGACGGTTTTCCATTCCGGATTATTCGCCTCGCCCAATGTACCGTTGAAGTCGCTCGCGCGCAGGAAACGCTCCGGCACATAGCGCCCATTCCGCTCGGCAAGGCGTACCAGGAACGGCATGTCGCTGTTCTTGCGGCAATAGTCGCTGAAATAGGCGGTCTGCCGGTCGATATGGAACTCCTTCAGGATGACATGCCCGAACGCCATCGCAAGCGCCGAATCCGTACCCTGCTTGGGGTGCAGCCAGAGATCGCTGAATTTCGCAGCCTCGCTGTAATCGGGGGTGATGACCACACTCTTGGCGCCGCGATACCGCGCTTCCGTATAGAAGTGGGCATCGGGCGTGCGGGTCTGCGGAACGTTCGATCCCCACAGCAGAAGAAATCCTGCATTGTACCAGTCCGCGCTTTCCGGAACATCGGTTTGCTCGCCCCAGGTTTGCGGCGACGCAGGCGGCAGATCGCAATACCAGTCATAGAAGCTGAGACAGACACCCCCAAGAAGCGACAGGTAACGCGTACCAGCCGCGTAGGAGACCATCGACATTGCCGGTATCGGCGAAAATCCGGCTATGCGGTCGGGGCCATATTTGCGAATCGTGTAGGCATTCGCCGCCGCCATAATGTCATTGGCCTCAGCCCAATCGAGACGGATAAATCCCCCCAGGCCGCGCCGCGTTGTATAGGATTTGCGCTTGGCCTCGTCCTCGACGATGGATTTCCATGCGGCGACCGGGGAGAGCGTCTTGCGGGCTTCACGCCACAGCCGAACAAGCGCGCCGCGCCCCATCGGGTATTTCAACCGATTGCCGCTGTAGAGATACCAGGAATAGCTGGCTCCCCTCGAACAACCGCGCGGCTCGTGGTTGGGCAATTCCGGGCGCGTTCGGGGATAATCGGTCTGTTGCGTCTCCCAGGTGACGATCCCGCCCTTGACGTATATCTTCCAACTGCAGGATCCCGTGCAATTCACGCCATGGGTAGAACGCACGATCTTATCGTGCGACCAGCGTTGGCGATAGGCGTTCTCCCATTGCCGGTCCTCCGTCGTGGTGACGCCATGGCCGCTTGAGAAAGTGCCGTCGTATTTCTTGAAAAATGTCAAACGATCCAGAAACTGGCTCATAGCCATCCCCTATTATGTGGCACGCCCGGAAGCGGCATTCCTCAATTTGTGAAGCTCAGCCATCTCTGGCAGTTCGGGCAATGTCCGCAGCGCACCAATCTTCTCGCGTTCCATCAAGCGGATGGCGCCATGCATCCAGATGAGCGCCATGGCGACCAGCGCGAACAGCAGCATGAAGCAACTCGTCCAGACGCCGATGAGATCGTTCATCACACCGAACGTGATGGGCAGAAAGAAGCCGCCAAGCCCGCCAATGGCGCCAACCAGGCCGCCGACCGCTCCGACATGATCGGGATAATAGACCGGAATATGCTTGTAGACGGCAGCCATACCGACCGCCATGAAGAAGCCCAACACGACCGTCAACGAGACGAAAGCCGGCAGGCCAATCTCAAATGAGAATGCGATCGGCCCTTCTATGCCATGCACCACATAGTCGGTTGCCGGGTAGGACAGCACGAAGCAGGCCAGGCTGGACACGATGAAAGTGAGATACATGACGGTGCGCGCACCGATGCGATCGGATATCCAGCCACCCAGGGCGCGAAACGCTGCGGCAGGGAGAGCGTAGGCGGTTGTCAGCAGACCGGCTTCGGCTAGCGGCAGGCCGTACATGCCCATGTAGTAGCGGGGAAGCCAGCTGGCGAGCGCCACAAAGGCGCCAAACACAAAAAAGTAATAGAGCGAAAAGCGCCAGACCTGCAGCCGCGTGAGCGGCGAAAGCTGGTCGGCCAATCTGCGCGACCTGACCATGCCGGCGGCACGAGCGGCGCTGGCCGGATCCTCACGCGTGAGCAGATAAAAAAGGACCGCCGCGGCTGCCAGAACAGCGGCATAAATCTGCACCGTCTCGCGCCACCCGAAAGCATTGACAAGCAGCGGCGCTCCAAAGGTGGTCATAGCAGTTCCGATCGTTCCGGCGCCAAACACGCCCAGCGCCGTTCCCTGACGCTCCCGCTCGAACCAACTGGAGACATAGGAAACGCCAACCGCGAACGAACCGCCGGCAAAACCGAGGCCCAGCGCCGCCACAAGGAACAGCGCGCCGCCTGCCGCGATCCACGGCTTGCGCCGCCCGAAACGGGTGCGGGTGCGGTCGCTCAGCGCGCCGACCAGCGGATCGGTGAAGGCATCCCACAGGCGGCCCAGCAGGAAGATCAGCCCGATCGTGCCCAGCGAAATCCCGAAATCGCGCGTGAAGATCGCTGGCAGATAGACACCGATGGGAAGCGCGGCTGCCGATGTCGGAATGGCGATGGCCGAGAAGTTCAGCAGGGCGATCACCATTACCAGCAGCAGCGCGGTGGCATAAACCAGCGGGCGTGCAGCCTCGACGTTGGGGCTCTGGAAGCCGACGTCATAGATGTGGAAGCCCAGGTGCATGA
>JAFKFF010000400.1 GCA_017307315.1 Alphaproteobacteria bacterium | reverse complement strand
AGGCTGCCGTCTTCCAGATAGAGATTGTTCAATGCCGTGATCTCGAGTTCGCCGCGGGCCGACGGCTCGAGCGAGCGGGCGAAGCCGGCCGCGCGGCCGTCGTAAAAATAGAGACCGGTCACCGCATAATTCGATTTGGGCTTTTTCGGCTTTTCCTCGATCGACATGGCCCGCCCGTGGGGATCGAATTCCACCACACCGTAACGTTCCGGATCGCGCACGCGATAGCCGAACACGGTGGCGCCGTGCGCGCGCTTGGCGGCCCTGGCCAACTGTTCCGGCAAGCCGTGACCGAAATAAAGATTGTCGCCCAGGATCAGGGCGCTGGGTCCGCCATCGACGAAATCCTCGCCGATGATGTAGGCCTGAGCCAGGCCTTCGGGTTTCGGCTGCACGGCATAGGAGAGGTTGAGCCCCCAGCGTGCGCCGTCTCCCAGAAGTTTCTCGAAGGCCGTCCGGTCTTGCGGCGTGGTGATGATCAGGATGTCGCGAATGCCCGCCAGCATCAGGGTGGAAAGGGGATAATAGATCATCGGCTTGTCATAGACCGGCAGAAGCTGCTTGCAGGTCGAAATGGTGATCGGATGAAGCCGCGTCCCCGAGCCGCCGGCCAGGATGATGCCTTTCATTTGCCTGTCTCCTTCATGCCGGCCAGCACCGCGGCGAGCGATGACTGCCATGCCGGCGGGCGGACGCCGAATGTCTGCGAAATTTTTGCCGTGTCCAGCCTGGAATTGGCCGGCCGCCGTGCCGGGGTGGGATAATCGGCGGTCGCAATCGGCACCGCGCGGGCTCGCAATCCGGCCTGCCGGAAAATCTCCTCGGCGAAACCGCACCAGCTGGTCTCTCCGCCATCGGCATAGTGGAATGTGCCGAAGGACGGGGACGCCGCCAGCTCCCGGGCGATCGCCCGGATCGCCATGGCCAGGCTCATGGCGGAGGTCGGCGCCCCGTGTTGGTCGGCGACGACACGGACTTCGTCGCGCTCCCGTCCCAACCGGAGCATGGTCTTCAGAAAATTCCGGCCATGGCCGCTATAGATCCAGGACGTCCTGAGAATGACATGCGCGGGCAGGTGCCGGCGGATCATCTCTTCCCCCGCCAGCTTGGTGCGTCCATAGGCATTCAGCGGCGCGGTGGCGTCGTCTTCCCGATAAGGAGCGGATTTGGCTCCGTCATAGACATAGTCGGTCGAGACGTGGATCAGAGGTACGCCGCGCGCCGCGCAAGACCTGGCCAGAACCTCCACCGCTTCGGCATTGATGCGGTAGGCGAGGGGCTCCTCCTCTTCGGCTTTATCCACCGCGGTATAGGCGGCGGCATTGACCACAAGATCGAGGCGGGCCGCATCGCGAACCGCCCGTTCGATCTCCTCGGGACGGGTGAAATCCGCTCGCTCGCGGCTAAGCGCGACGCAGGCGAAACGATCATCTTCGCCCAGGACCCGCACCAAGGCATCGCCGAGCTGCCCGCTGGTGCCGAATTGCAGAAGCGCGATGGGAGCGGTGCGTCCCGTCATGTCCCGTCCCGCGCGAAAGGCGTCTGCAGCGCCTGCAACAGCGGAAGGGCCGCATCCTTCGCGGCGACCTGGGCGCCGGCGAACCCGGGCCAGGCGATGTTCAGGGACGGATCGTTCCAAAGCAGGCCGCCTTCGGTTTCGGGCGCCCAGAAATCGTCGACCTTGTAGAGGACCTCGGTATCCGGCACGAGGGTGCAGAAGCCATGGGCGAAGCCTTTGGGGACAAAGAAGTGCCGCCCGTCGCTGTCGCCCAGCTCGACGGCGACATGCTGTCCATAGGTCGGCGAGCCGCGCCGCAGATCCACGGTCACGTCCAGGATGCGCCCGCGCGCCACGCGGATGAGCTTGTCCTGCGCGCGCGGAGGGCGCTGGAAATGAAGCCCCCGCACGGTGCCCTTTTCGCGCGACAGGGAATGATTGTCCTGCACGAAGACCGACCGGATTCCGGCCTCGGCGAAGGCGCGGGCATTGTAGGTTTCGCTGAAGAAGCCACGGGAATCCTCGAAGCGGCGAAGCTGGAGGAGAAGCGGACCGGCAATGGCGAAGCGCTCGACGGCGATCATGTCAGCCCGCGCCCGCCGCCGTCTTTTTTCCCAGCCCGAGCCGCCCGCCGGCGGCGCCGCGCTCCTGGATGGGACGCCACCACCATTCGTTTTCCAGATACCAGGCCACGGTGCGGCGGATGCCGTCCTCGACACTTGTTTCCGGCCGCCAGCCGAGCTCGCGGCCGATCTTGGAGGCGTCGATGGCATAACGCTGGTCGTGGCCGGGGCGGTCGGTGACGAAGGTGATCAGCTTTTCGTGCGGCCAATGGGCGCTCGTCGGCAGAAGCGCATCCAGCGCCCGGCATATGCTGCGGACCAGGTCGATGTTGCGCAATTCGTTGTGGCCGCCGACATTGTAGGTCTCGCCCACACGGCCCTTTTCCAGAATGGCGATCAGCGCGCGCGCATGATCCTCGACGAACAACCAGTCTCGGATATTGGCGCCATCGCCATAGACCGGTATCGGCTTGCCGCTAAAGCCGGCCAGAATGACCACGGGAATGAGTTTTTCCGGAAATTGGTAGGGCCCGTAATTGTTCGAGCAGTTGCTGGTGACGACGGGAAGGCCATAGGTGTGATGCCAGGCCCGCACCAGCAGGTCCGACGAAGCCTTGCTGGCGGAGTAAGGCGAATTGGGCGCATAGGCGGAGGCTTCGGTGAAGAGACCGGTCTCGCCCAGCGAACCGAACACTTCATCGGTCGAGACATGGTGGAAGCGGAATCCCGCCTTTCGGCCGGGGGGCAGGGACTGGTGATAGGCGCGCGCCGCTTCCAGCAGCGCATAGGTCCCCACGATGTTGGTCTCGATGAAAGCGGCGGGACCATCGATCGAACGGTCGACATGGGATTCCGCGGCCAGATGCATCACCGCATCCGGTTGGTGGCGCGCGAAGACCGCATCCAGCGCCTGCCTGTCGGCGATATCGGCGTGCTCGAAGACATAGCGATCGTTCGGGCGGCCGCCGGGAAGAACTTCGTCGAGACTGCGCAGATCGGCGGCATAAGTCAGCTTGTCCAGATTGACGATCTGGTGAGCGGTGTGGCGCAGGCAATGGCGGATAAGGGCCGAGCCGATGAAGCCCGCGCCGCCAGTCATCAATATCCGCATCTTTGCCAATCCGTTGGACGCTCACGCTTTTAATCGGGCGGGCCCGCGGATCGCAATCCATCGCGCTCGTTGCCGCGCTTGCGAACGCCGTCAACTGAAATTGCGGCCGAATCCGGTCCTTTTCAGGGTCCTTTCCGGCAGGGCTTAAACAGACGCGAACCGAAAAAATCGGTTTTTTACTTAATTTTCATACGGATAAGCTAAAGTTCCGCCTATCGCTGTAACGTAAGTTATTGAGATACAACCAGAAGTCTTGAAAAATTCATGGTTAACAAGGGCTTCGCCACTAGATAAGCCCCCCGCGTTCGATTAGAAATCGACTCGGAAATTTGGAGGGATATCGCCGATGCTTTCCCGTAAGATCCTTTTGGGTGCCGTCGTCGCGGCCTTTGCCATGGCGCCCTCGATCGCCTCTGCGGCGACAAACCTGATCACCAATGGCGATTTCAGCGCCGGGTTCACGGGCTTCACGACCCAATACAATCAGGTCGCGGCCACCGCGGACAGCATGGTGCCGGAAGGCAATATCACGATCGCGACCAATCCTGTCGATGTGCACCACTTCTGGGCCAACCTCCCGGGTGCGACCGATCCGATGCTGATCGCCAATGGCGCGCCGAACAGCAGCCTCACCATCTGGCAGGTCGACGCCATCAATGTCGTCTCCGGCGGCAGCTACAATTTCAGTGCCGGCGTGATGAATGTCTGCTGCAACCTGTCGTTCGGCGGCCCGAATTCGCCGTCCGCGATCATCTTCCAGATCAGCACCGACAATGGCGCCAACTGGACCAACCTGGTCGACTACACTACCAATCCGCCGGCTGATGCGGGCATCCTGACCACGATCGGCGCCAACTACATCGCCGGTGCGGATGGCCAGATCAGTCTGCGCGCGATCAACGACATCAACGTCGCCAGCGGCAACGACTTCGCCCTCGACAATCTGAGCTTCGCTTCCGCGGTTCCCGAGCCGGGCACCTGGGCGATGCTGTTCCTGGGCTTCGGTGCCATCGGCCTGATGATGCGCCGCCGCCAATCGCGCGGCGTGGCCCTCGCCTGACGAAAAGACATCCTCGGGCGGCCTTTTTTGTTGCCGCCGCCGGTGGCAGTCAGAGATAGGGCATCAAGAGCCGCGCGGCCGCATCGCGCAGCCTGGCCGGGACCGGCCGCCGCAGCAACTCGGCGGGGTCGAGCTTGCGGGCTGCGGCGATTTTCCGCTCGATGATCGCATCCAGAAGGCCGGTCAGGTCCCGGTCATAGCATTCCAGGTCATATTCGAAATTCAGGCGAAAGCTTCTGGTGTCCCAGTTGGAGCTGCCGATCAGACACCATTCGCCATCCATGGTCAGCAGCTTGGAATGGTCGAAAGGCGGCGGGCTGAGAAAGACATTCGCGCCCACATGATGGAAGAAGCGCAGATGCCCCATCATCGCCCATTCCATATAGCGATGGTCGCTGCGCAGCGGCAGCACGATATCGACGCGCACGCCGCGCATCGTGGCCTGGGCGATGGCGAATTGCAGGCGTTGGTCGGGAAGAAAATAGGGCGTGACGATGCGGATATGCTTTCGCGCGAGATTGAGCGCCGCTCCCGCCAGCATCTCGATCTTATAGAGATCCGCATCGGGGCCTGAGCGCAGTCCCCGGGCCTGAACCGGGCCCTGCTCCTCGATCGCGGGCCACCAATGCTCCGCGTCGAGCAATTCCTCGGTGGTGAATGTCCAATCTCGCGCGAAGGCATCCATGATCGAACGCACCACCGGGCCGTCGATCTGGAAGTGAATGTCGCTGATCGGCGCTCCCTTCGCCAGGCGCCCGGAATGCTCGGCTGCGATATTCATGCCCCCGGTGAAAGCGCGCGAGCCATCGATCACCAGGAATTTGCGGTGGTTGCGCATGTTGAGGAACGGCATGCGCCAGGGGACCCAGGTATGAAGGAAGCGGGCCACCGGCAAGCCGGCTCGCTTCAGCCTGCGGAATGCGGCGGAAAAGAAATAGCCGGTGCCGACGCCGTCCAGGAGGACGCGAACCGCCACGCCGCGCTTCTGCGCGGCCGCCAGCGCTTCGGTGAAGATGCGGCCGGCCGCATCGTCGCGATAGATGTAGGAGGCCATGGCAATGCTGTTCTTTGCGCCGGCGATGGCGCCGAGCATGGCGGCATAGGCGGCATCGCCGCTTTCGAGCGCCGTAATATGGTTGCCCGGCGTCAGCGGGTTTTCCGCCAGTTTCTGTCCCACATTGGCAAGGATGGCGATGTTGGGCGAAGCAACCGGCTCGGCGCCATGTGGTGCCCGCCTGGCCTGGCGCCGTTGCCGCTTTCCCAGCTTGAGGGCCCGCCGCGTGACGCGGTTGATGCCGAACATATAATAGAGCAGGGACCCCAGGATCGGCGACAGCCAGGCGGCCGCGATCCAGCCCAGCGCCGCCCGCACATCGTTCTTCTTCAAAAGAACATCGATGGTGACCAGCAGGGCCAGCAGAAGGTAGATTGCGACGATGGCGGCTTCCACGGCATGGGTCGGCCAGGTCATGGTGATGGGAAACATATCTCTTCCGCCCCGTTACCCTTCATGCCGGTCTGGATCTGGAGTTTGCCTTGAAAATTTCACGTTCGTCATCAATTAAGAACGGGATTTTTCCGGGCGGCGGCGCTCATGACGTCCCATAAAATTCAGCCGGAGCGGAGTGACGGCGGCTTCCGCGTGGTGAGCTGGAATCTTCTGCGCCGCATCGGCGCGGAGGCGCAGGACGTCGCCCGCCTGATTCACGTTTATCGTCCCGATCTGCTGTTGCTGCA
>JAFKFF010000503.1 GCA_017307315.1 Alphaproteobacteria bacterium | reverse complement strand
ATCAACACCACCCCGTTGGTGGACGTGATGTTGGTGATGCTGATCATCTTCCTGGTCACCATTCCGGTGATCGTGAAGAGCATCCCGGTGCAGCTGCCGACCTACCGCAACATCGTCACTCAGACGAAGCCTGAAAACATCGTGGTAGCGGTGGACAAGGACGAGAACCTGTACATCAACAACAACGAGACGCCCGTTCAGCCGGCAGAGCTGCGCGAATATCTCGTTAATTCGTTGAAGTCGGCGGTGGCTGCGCACAAGGATCTCCCGGAAGTGCATATCCGGGGCGACAAGAGTGTGCGGTTCGAGGCGGTGGGACGGGTCATTCTGGCGTGCCAGCAGGCTGGCATCCAGAAGGTCGGCTTCATCACCGAACCGCACATGCTCGACGCAAGCACCTATTGATCGTTGACCGAGTAGGAAGGTAACGCACCATGTCAATGAATGTCGGACCCGCCAGCGGCGAAGGCGATGTGATGGTGGAAATGAACACCACGCCGCTGATCGACGTGATGCTCGTTCTCCTGACGCTGTTGATCATCACCCTGCCGATCCAGACCCATGCCGTGAAGCTGGACATGCCTGCGCCCAGCTCCAATCCTCCGACCGTTATTCCGGAGAATGCGGCGACGAAGGATCCGCAGCCGGAAATCCATATCAATCCCAATCGCCTGGCCAAATATGACGCGGTGGCCAAGGTTCTCGCAGATGCCCAACGGCTCGGCGCGACCCATATTGGTTTCACCGGGATTGATCAGTATAATTAGGCTGTGAGGGACATGGCCGCGACTGAAAAGCGTGCGGCGTCCCCGCACGCTTTCCTTTTTTGATGATCGAGGAGAGGTCTTGTTATGACTGCGAGTAAACTGCGTGCCGTTACCACGGCGTTCCTGCTCGGCACCGCGACCGTTTGTGGCGCCGCACTGGTTCTCTCTACGCCGGCCGCCGCAGCGGTGAGCGCGAAAGTCGGCAAGCCTCTGCAGGAGGCTCAGCAGCTGGCGGCTTCCGGCAACTACAAGGGCGCCATGGCCAAGGTCAACGAAGCCGAGGCCATCCCGGGCAAGAGCGCCGAAGAGAACAAGATCATCCAGCAGATGAAGGACTTCATCGCCATCAAGTCCGGCGATACCTCCAC
>JAFKFF010000399.1 GCA_017307315.1 Alphaproteobacteria bacterium | reverse complement strand
CCGGACGCGCGCGTTTTCTATCGCCATCGCCATCGCAACATCGGGCGCAAGAGCGGAAACATTCAAGACTTCTGCGAGAATTGGGGCTCGCATTACGATTATATGGTGATCCTGGACGCCGACAGTTTGATGAGCGGCGAGACCCTGGCGTCCTTGGTCCGGCTGATGGATGCCAATCCCCGTGCCGCTTTGATTCAGGCGCCCGCCACTTTGGTGGGACGAGCCACGCTCTTCGCCCGCATCCAGCAATTCGCCTCCAGCGCCTATGGCCCGACCTACAATGCCGGCCTTGCCTGGCTGCAAGGCGGCGACGGCAATTACTGGGGTCACAACGCCATCATCCGGGTGCGCGCCTTCCAGCAGCATGGCGGCTTGCCCAAGCTTCCCGGCCGCCCGCCCTTCGGCGGCGAGATCATGAGCCATGATTTCGTCGAAGCCGCCTTCCTGCAACGCGCGGGATGGGAAGTGTGGATGGCGCCCGACCTGGCCGGCAGCTATGAGGAGCCGCCGCCCACCGTCTACGATCACTTGAAGCGCGACCGGCGCTGGATGCAGGGCAATCTGCAGCATGGCCGCATCATCCTGGCGCAGGGATTGCGGATGCCGTCGCGGCTGCATCTGGCGATGGGCATCATGTCCTATCTGTCTTCACCGCTCTGGTTGCTTCTGCTGCTGGCCTCGCTGGTGGAGATGTTTTTGCCCCCGGGGGTCGAGCCTTTCTCCTTCGCCGGACGTCATCCCGAGCTGGCGCTGTCGGTTTCCCAATCGGTGCCGCTGCTGCAGCTGGTGACCGCGACGCTGGTCCTGCTCTATGCGCCGAAACTCCTGGCCTTGATGGTTCTGCTGGCGCAGCCCGAAGCGGTGAAGGCCCATGGCGGCATCGCCAATATCCTGCGCTCCGTGGTTTTGGAAAGCATCTTCGCCACCTTGCTGGCGCCGGTGGTGATGCTGGCGCACAGCTGGATGCTGATCAACATCCTCTTGGGACGCGCCACGGGATGGGGCACGCAGACCCGCGACGATCGCGCGCTGCCCTTCTGGCTGGTGTTCCGCGAATATTGGCCGCACACTTTGATCGGCATTGTCGCCTCGGCGGCATTCTATCGCTTCGCGCCGGACAGCCTCGGCTGGTTCGCACCGCTTCTGCTGGGCTGGATCGCTTCCATTCCCCTGGTTCAAATCAGTTCCAGCCTGAAGCTGGGCATGGCGGTGGCGCGCGACCATCTTTTCCTGGTGCCCAGCGAAACCGGCGTGATCCCGGTGCTGAAACGGGCGCATCAACTGGTCGAGAAGCGGCAAGCCGCGGCGCGGGCGGGCGATTATCGCCAGCTGGTGCTGGACGATCCGGAAATCCGCGCCCTGCATCTGAGGCTGCTGGAAGAGATCCCGCCGCCGGCGGAAGAGCCGCATCCCGAGCTGCCGGCACTGATCGCCGCCGCGCGGCGGCACGAGACCAAAAGCTTCAGCCGCCAGGACTGGGTGGCGCTGCTGTCGGATTCCGAAAGCCTTGCGGCGCTGACGGACAATTCGCCCCTGCCGTCATATCTTATCGACGCGGCGGCGTTTTTCCCGCTCGGCACGCCGCGCCCGGGCGAAGCCGATCTTCCCAATCCGATACCGGGCACCTGAGACCGGTTACCGCCGCCGGCCTTCCCGATCCAAGGCGGCGAAATCCGCGTCACTGAGCGCGATCCCGGCAGCGGCGGTATTTTCCTCCAGGTGCCTGACCTTGCCCGTTCCGGGAATCGGCAGCATCACCGGGCTGCGTTTCAGCACCCAGGCCAAGGCGATCTGGGCCGGCGTCGCCTTGTGCGCCTTGGCGATGCCGTCCAGCACCGAACCCGGCTTGGCCAGGTCTCCCGCCGCCAGCGGATACCAGGGAATGAAACCGATGCCGTTCTTTTCGCAATGATCGAGCACGTCCTCGCTGCCGCGCGTCACCAGATTGTACTGGTTCTGCACCGTGGCGACCGGAAAGACCTTGCGCGCGGCTTCGATCTCTTCCACCGAAGCTTCGCTGAGGCCCGCCTGCGCGATCACGCCGGCATCGAGAAGGGATTTGATGGCGGCGAATTGTTCGCCCCGCGGCACTTTGGGGTCGATGCGGTGCAGCTGCCATAGCGCGATGGTTTCGACCTTCAACCGCTCGCGGCTCTTCTTCGCGGCGTTGACGAGATAATCGGGATCGCCCTTGGGCACCCACTGATTGGGACCGGTGCGGGTGAGCCCGCCCTTGGTGGCGATCAAAAGGCCGTCATAGGGATGAAGCGCCTCGCGGATCAGATTTTCCGAGACTTCGGGGCCATAAGCGTCGGCGGTGTCGATGAAATCGATGCCCAGTTCCGGCACCCGGCGCAATGTTGCCAGAGCCTCCTTTTGATCGCGCGGCGGACCCCAGATACCTTCGCCGGTAATGCGCATGGCGCCGAAGCCCAGGCGATGCACCTTGGCCTTGCCGCCGATCGAGAAACTGCCGGATTCCACCGCACCTGCCATCGCATCGCCTCTTGAAGGGAAAGGATAGAAATAGGGCTCGCGCGCTTTCGGTTCCAGAGCGCGGAAAAGAAAACGGCCCCGCCGGGGCGGAGCCGTTTTCCGGGGCTTTGCAGACTTCGGCTGTCCGCTACGGATTGTCGGGCAAGGTGTAAGCGATATACTCGCCCGAATAGTCGCCGCCCGAGACCGCCACGACGATGTACTGCTTGCCGTTGACCATGTAGGTCATCGGCGAGCCCGATTGCGGTGCGGGCATCAAAACATTGCCCACTTCCTTGCCGGTGGCCTGGTCATAGGCCCGAAGCGGCGCACCGCGCGGATGATCCGGCGTGGTGGTGATCTGGCCGTCGCCCGCGATCACCAGGCTCTTGGTCACCAGGGTGCCGATGTTGAAGCCGGACTGGCCGGTGCGCGGGATGTTGAGGCCTTTCAGCGCCGGATTGTTGCGGATCGCATCCGGCGTGTCGCCATGGGCCACCTGCCAGACGATGTCGCCTTTATCCAGGTTGATGGCGCTGATGGTGCCGTAAGGCGGCTTCACCAGAGGCAGACCCTTGATCACCGGCCGCGCCGCGGTGCTCCGGCGCCGGGGCGGCGTCGCGGGCCGCTTGGGCGCGGGTGAAGCGTCGGCGCCTTGGCCGGCGCCGGCGGCATTGACCATCACCACCGGCTGTCCGGCCAAGCCTTCGACATAGGGCAGATCGGTGAAGCCCGGCGGCGGCGGCACTAGCGCTGTGAAGGAAATGCAGGCGTTGCAGCCATAGACATAGACGGTGTGGTTCTCCGGATTGAAGGAGCCGCCCGGCCAGTTGGTGCCGCCCGTCGCCGTGCCGCTGGTGAAGGTCGCGATCGGCCCGTTGGGATTGGACACCACGATGGGCGTGTAGATGGGGCCGAGCTTGTATTTCTTGAGCATCTCGACCGCTTCGGCGCGCAGGTCCGGGGTGAAGTCGATCAACTGGTCGATCGAGGTGCCGTTGCGGGTGTAAGGCTTGGGCTTGGAGGGAATGGGCTGGGTCGGCGAATACCACTCGCCGGGCACATTGCCCTTCTCCACCTTGCGCTCCGGGATCGGCCATACCGGCTTGCCGGTGATGCGATCGAAGACATAGAGCATGCCCATCTTGCTGGGATTGGCGACCGCCTTGATCGGCTTGCCATCGACATTGATGTCCATCAGCAGGGGCGGGGACGACATGTCGTAATCCCAGATCTCGTGATGGATGAGCTGGAAGTGCCATTTGGGCTTGCCGGTATCCAGATCGACCGCCACCAGGCTGTCACCGTAAAGCCCGTCGCCCGGACGCTTGCCGCCATAGAAGTCGGAGGTGGGAGATTCCACCGGCAGATAGGCCAGATTGGCGACCGGGTCGGCCGTCATTTCGGTCCACACGCCGGTGTTGCCGGTATATTCGTTGGAATTGTTCAGCCAGGTTTCTGCCCCCGGCTCGCCCTTCTGCGGAATGGTGTTGAACTGCCAGATCTTCTTGCCCGTGCGCACGTCATAGGCGCGCGCCGAGCCCTTGTTGTTCTTGAAGCTCGTGGGCGTGAAGCCTTCGCGGAAGGCCGAGCCCACCAGGACCTTGTCGCCCACCACGGTCGGCGCCGACTGCCAGCCGATCTCGCCCGTGGTCAGGTCGGGCGCGATCTTCTGATTGTCGTCCGCCTTCAAGTCCACCGCGCCATTGTTGCCGAAGCTGGAGATGCGCTGGCCGGTCTTGGCGTCTAGCGCGATCAGGAAGTAACCCGGCGTGACATAGAGGATGCGGGCTTGCTTGCCGTCGGTCCAATAGGCCGGACCGCGGCCCGACAATTGGCGAGG
>JAFKFF010000398.1 GCA_017307315.1 Alphaproteobacteria bacterium | reverse complement strand
TCCCGCCGGGGAGCGCCACTCGACCAGCTTGCAGTCCACCAGCCGCATTTCCCGCGCGCGGGCGGATTCGATCAGGGCGCGGTCATGGGTGGCGATCAGGACCGTGGTGCCCAGCCGGTTCAGCTCTCCGAACAGGCGGATCAGGCGCGCGCCCATTTCCGGATCGACATTGCCGGTGGGTTCGTCGGCGATCAGAAGGTCGGGCCTGGCGACGACGGCGCGCGCGATGGCGACGCGCTGCTGCTCGCCGCCCGACAAGGTGGCGGGGCGGGCCTGCATGCGGTCGCCCAGTCCGACCCAGGACAAAAGTTCCTCCACGTCATGGGCATATTCAGTGTCGCGCCGTCCCGCCAGCCGGAGCGGCAGGGCGACATTGTCGTAAGCCGACAAATGATCGAGCAGGCGGAAATCCTGGAACACGACGCCGATGCGGCGGCGGAGCGGCGGCAAGTCGCGGCGCCGCGCCGTGGCCAATTCCTGTCCGAACAGGCTGATAAGGCCGCGCGACGGCGGTTCGGCGAGATAGATCAGCTTCAGGAGCGTGGTCTTGCCCGCACCCGACAGGCCGGTGAGGAAGGTGAAGGAGCCGCCTTCCAGGGTGAAACTGACATCGCGCAGAACCTCGGGCCCGGTGCCATAGCGCATGCCGACATTTTCGAAACGAACCATGCCCCGACCATAGCGGGGGCATGCCTTGCGGTCATCCGGCGCGCCCCCTATTTTCGCCCGCGAGGGCCGATCCGACCGCATGATTCTCACCTGTCCCGCCTGCGCCACGCGCTATCAGGCCGATGAGGCGAAATTTCCGCCGCAAGGCCGCAAGGTCCGCTGCGCCAAATGCAGTCACGTCTGGCATCAGCCGGGCTCGCCAACCCCGCCGGAGCCGGACATTGCCGCCGCTCCCCCGCCCGCGCCCGAACCGTCCATGCCCGAGCCGCATCTCTCGCGCACCCGCGTCTTCGCGCCCAGCGCCACGGTGACGGAGCGCGAGCCCCTGGCGCGCGGCGCCATGCTGGCGGTCGCGGCGGGCTGGATCGGCCTCGTCGTGCTGATCCTGGTCATCGGCTATTCCGCCATCCGCTACCGCCAGGAGATTTCCGTGATCTGGCCGCAGTCGGCCGGCGTCTATTCCAGCCTGGGGCTGAAGACCGACGCGCGGGGGATCGATTTCATCCGGGTCGATTACCGGCGCGAGAAGGAGGACGGCCAGATGGTGCTGGCGGTGACCGGCCAGATCGTCAACAGCAGCAAACAGGAATTGCCGGTGCCACAGACGGTGCAGGTGACCCTGAGCGATTCCGAGCGGCACGAGATCTATCATTGGACCTTCACGCCGAATGTGCAGAGCCTGAAGCCGGGCCAGTCCTCACCCTTCCTCACCCGCCTTTCCAATCCGCCGGCCGCCGCGCGCCATCTGGAAGTGCGGTTCGCCCCCAATGGCTGACGGTCCGGCGGCGGCGCCGCAGATCCTGTTCACCCCGGAAGAGATCGCCCGGCGGATCGAAGCGATGGCGCGCGAAATCGCGGCCGTTCCGCAAAAGCCCGACATCGCCATGCCCATCCTGGTCGGCGGCTTCGTCTTCGCCGCCGATCTGTTGCGCGCTCTGTCGCGCCAGGGGCTCGATCTGGCGGTAGAGATGCTGTGGCTGCGCTCTTACGGCGACAAGCGGGTCGCCAGCGCGATTTCGATGATCGCGGGCCCTTCCGAGCAGATCGCGGGCCGCCATGTGCTGGTGATCGACGGCGTGCTCGATGCCGGGCGTACCGTCAAGAAAGCGGTGTCGCTGATCGAGGCGGCGGGCGCGGCCAGCGTGCGGGTTGCGGTGGCGCTGGACAAGGAGCGTCCCGATGCGGTGGCGCGCGCCGACCATGTCGGCTTTGCCATCGGCAATGATTTCGTCATCGGTTATGGCATGGACGATGCGGGTGCTTACCGCAGCTTGCCGTACATCGGAAAAGTCTGAGCGTCTCAGAATTCCTTGAGCAGCCGGTCGATATAATCCAGCTCCTGCGGCGGGCGGCCGCGTTCGCCGGCACGGCGGCGCAACTCCTGCAGAATGTCCCGTGCGCGCGCCAAATCGTTGGCGTCCGGAAGCTTCACGCCGGGACCGTTGCCCACCGGCCCGCGCCCCAGGGGATCGTCCTGGCCTTCCTGGCCGGCAAGGTCGCTGCCCTGCATCTGCTTGGCCAGCGCATCGGCGCCCGCGCGCATCGCCGCCAGCGCCTGTTCCTGGGCGTTGCGGGCGTTGGACAGATCCTGGCCGTTCAGCGAGCGCTGCGCCTGGTCCATCGACTTGCCCGCCTGGTCGAGCCCGCTGCCCAGCTTGCCCAGCTTCTGCATCGAGCGGTTCAGCTTCTGGCGCAGATCATCCTGCTGCTTGGCCAAACCCTGCGCGCCGCCATCCTTGGGATCGCCCTTGCCTTGTTCCTGGCGCATGGTCTTGTCGATCAGGGCGCGCTGCTGGCCCATCAGGTCGCCATATTCCTGAATCGCCTGGTTCAGTTCGCGGTTCTGCTGGGCGCCGCCCTTGCCGCCATTGTTGCCGGCGATGCGCATGTTCTCCAGCATGCTCTGCAGCATGGCCAGCATCCGGGCCGCCTGCTCGCGATTGCCGCTGGCGGACAGTTGTTCGATCGCCTGCATCATCTTCTGCAGATCGCTGAATTGCAGCGTCTTGGTGTTGGCCTCGTCGCCGGGCGCGTTCTGCTGGCCCTGTTTCTGCGCGTTCTGCGCCAGCGCCTGCAGGTAGCGCTGCATCGCCTGATTGTAGCGCTGCAGCAGTTGGTCGATCACCTCCTGCGGCGCATGGGCCGCCATCGCGGCGGTGATCAGCGCCTGGAGCTGGCGCAGCTTGTCGGCGGCCTCCAGCATGCCCTTCTGCTCGATCGCCATCGCGGTCTGCCACAAAAGGTCCTGGACATGGGCGATGTCGGACGGCGCGTGCGCCGCGCGGATGCCCCAATAGGCGCTGCGGATCGCGGTATAGACGCCGAGCTGTCCGGCGTAGAATTTCTCCGGCGCGATGGTGAGCGCGTCCAGCATGCCGGCCACGGCGCGGCGGCCGTCGCGGGTTTCGCTGGTCGCCAGCGCCCTTCGCTGTTCGATCAGGGCGCGCGCCAAAGGATCGGTGAAGACCCGCTCGGGCAGCCGGAAGGTGACGGTCTTGCTGGTGCCGGTCTGGCCGGCGCCGTCGCGCGCTTGCAGCTGCGCATCGACCATCAGCCCGGCATAAGGATGGCCGGTGAGATCGGAATAGGTCGCTTGGTCGATCTTCTTGGCCGGCGCCAGCGCCAGATCGACCGTGATGGGCGCGCCATGCTTGCCATGCGGGCGGATCACCACCTTGGCGCCGGTCACGGCATAATCGTCGCTGGCCTTGAAGGCGAACTTCATCGCACCGCGCTCGGTCACGGTGGGCTTGCCGGCAAAAGCGATCTGCGGCCGCGCGTCGGGAATGACGTGCAGGTTCCATTGGCCGATGCGATGGCCGCTGGCCTGCACCCGCACCTGCCCGTCCTGCATCAACTTGGCGGTGGCGGCATATTCGCCGCCGCTGCCGGCGAAATGTGGCGCCTCGGCGTGGCCGATGCTGACGCCGGGGCTACGGAATGCGCCATGAACCCTGAGGTTGAGGATCGAGCCCGCCGGAACCGCGATGACGCGGGTTTCTCCGCCGGGCAGGTAGATCGGCGCGATGCCGGTGTAAGGGGGTGGGTCCACCCAGGCATCCAGCCCGATATTGGCGGCGGCGCCGCTTTCGAAGCCGCGGGCCAGACGGGTACGCCAGTCGCTGCCGGCCACCACCAAGCTGGCCGCGATCACGGCCAGCAGCGCCAGATGCAGCCGGCGCGGGTCGCGGGACAGGAAATCCGGATCGGGCCAGGCGAGTTTCAGCCTTGCCGGCAAGGCGCGGGCGCGGTGGCGCGCCCACAATTGCAGCGCCACCGGATCGCCGCCGCCCGCCAGCAGCCGGTCGTCGGCTTCGGAGATCGGGCGGTGGAGAAGGCCATTGTCGCGTTCCAGCCGCCGCGCCGCATCCTGCCAGGTCGGCCAATGGAAATCGCGAAAGCCGTTGTCCAGCGCCAGACCGGTCGCGGTGATCGCCGCTGCCAGAATCAGCGACTGCACGATCCAGGGCACCAGCGCGAAAATCCCGAGCAGAGCGAGAGCGAAATAAAGACCGATCACGCCGATGGCCGGCCACAGCGCCGGCAGCACCCGCTCTACCGCCAGAACGCCCTGCGCCGCCCGCAGACGGCGCGTCAATCGCGCATCGCCGCGGAGCCGGGCGTCAGCCGACCAGCCAGTCGGGGATATG
>JAFKFF010000397.1 GCA_017307315.1 Alphaproteobacteria bacterium | reverse complement strand
CACCTGGATGCCCGGTTTCACCAGATCCGACCAGTCCTTGATGCGCTTGGGATTGCCCTTGCGCACCAGGAAAACGATGGTCGAGGTGTAGGGCGTGGAATTCTGCGGCAGGCGTTTTTGCCAATTCGCCGGCAACAGCCCCGCCTTCTGCGAGATCGCGTCGATGTCGGCGGCCAGCGCCAGGGTCACGACATCGGCCTGAAGCCCGTCGATCACCGCGCGCGCCTGGGCGCCGGAGCCGCCATTGCTGGTCGACACGATGACCGTATCGCCGGTCCTGGCTTTCCACTGCTTGGCGAAGGCGGCGGACAGATCCTTGTAGAGTTCGCGCGTCGGGTCGTAGCTGACATTGAGCAGCTTGACCTCTGCGGCATGGGAGGGGCCCGCGATTGCGAGCAGGGTGGCGGCGAGAAGCAGGATGCGGCGCATGATGCAGGTCTCCGGGTGTGTGACTAAACCAAATAACCGGGCGGCAGGCGAATCAGTCGGCGGCGGCGTGCGGATCTGCCTGTCGAATAGGCAAGTCCCAATGGTTGGCGGTGAGTTCCCAACGCCGGTTCTCGTCCCGGTTCAGGGCCGCCCGGTCGGGAAAGAGCTGCCGCTCGACTTCGCCTTCATGTTGCGAAGCTTCGTAGCTGGGATAGGTGATGACGATGCGATAATCCCAGCGCGCGTCCTCGCTGGTGTGAAGGCCGGGCCGGTCGATGCGGTAATCCGAAACAAAACCCAGCTGCTTTTCGCGGTCCAGAATTGCGACCTGATACTTCTGGAAGATCTTCCACCACTCGGCCTGATGGCCGTACTTCACATGATAGACCCATTCGACCTGGTAGGGCTTGTCCGCCGCTTGCACGGCGTGCGGGACGAAAGCGGCGGCGGCGGCAAGGGCGGAAATCAGGATACGGCGCACGGAGAGACTCCTTCTTCAGAATGACGGATTCATTCCCTTTAATCTCGATAGAGTCAATAGAGATTAGATAACGCTCTCTCCAATGCAACGCAAAGATAGCCGCCGCGCTGCAAACCACATCACATGGAGCGGATATTGTTAGAGCGCGCCGGCCCGGCGCATTTGTGCCGCCGCCGCGCCGAGCGAGCGGGATTCCAGCGCTTGCGCGGTCGCGTCGCGCGCCACCGCCATCACTTTGCGGATGCCGCAGGTGGCTTCGTCGAAGCAATCGTCGCACTTGCGATAGGCCATCACGCTGACGCAGGGCGTGAGGGCCAAGGGTCCGTCGGTCACCCGCAGGACATCGGCGAAGCTGATATCCTTGGCGGCCCTCCCCAAGGAATAGCCGCCGCTGCGCCCGCGATGGCTTCTGACGATCCCGGGCTTTTTCAGCTCCAGCAGGATCTGCTCCAGGAATTTCTTGGGTATGTTTGCGGCGTCAGCAATCTCGGCAATCTGCATCGGCCCGTCGTCGGGCCGTCCGGCCAGGACCAGCAGCGCCCGGAGGGCGTAATGGGATTTCTGAGACAGCATGGCCCACCATACACGATTATCCCGATAGGCTAATGTAGAAAACGCGCTGCCGGATTGTCGTGATTTGACGACAGGTTGCGACAAACCGGGCCTACCCGGCAAGCCGTTTTGGCTATAATGGACGTGCCAGGTGGGGGCCAGGCTACCGCCGCACGGTTTCATCTCATTCGATCGCCAGAGATTCGGGAGACGGCGCGCCTATGACCTGGATCGTCCGCGTAGCGCTGGATCGGCCCTACACCTTCCTGGTGCTCGCCATCGTGATCCTGATCTTCGGGCCGATGGCGGCGATGCGCACGCCCACCGACATCTTCCCCGCCATCCGCATCCCCGTGGTGGGTGCGGTGCTGCAATATAACGGCCTGTCGCCCGACGACATGGCCGGCCGCATCGTGTCGCCTTACGAGCGCCTGATGCCGATCGCCATCAACGATATCGAGCATGTCGAAAGCCAAGCCATCGCCGGCAATGGCGTGGTCAAGATGTTCTTTCAGCCGGGCGTGGACATCGCCGTCGCCACCGCGCAGATCGCGGGCGCGTCGCAATTCATCATCCGCGGCATGCCGCAAGGGATCAATCCGCCCTTTCTGGTCAATTACGACGCGTCCACCGTGCCGATCCTGCAACTGGCGCTGTCATCCGACAGCCTGTCGGAACAGCAAGTCTCCGACCTCAGCCAGACCATATTGCGGCCCGGCCTGGTATCGGTTCCGGGCGCGACCTATCCGGCGCCCTATGGCGGCCGCTCCCGCAGCGTGCAGATCGACCTCGATCCCAAGGCGATGCAGGCGCACCGCATTTCCGCCACCGACGTCCAGGCCGCGATCGGCAACCAGACCCAGATCATCCCCGCCGGCAACATCAAGATCGGCAGCTATCAATATGTGGTGAAGCTCAACAACGCGGTCGAATCCGTCGAGAGCCTCAACAATATTCCGATCAAGGTGGTCGACGGCGCTACCGTTTTCATGCGCGACGTGGCTCATGTGCGCGACGGCAGCCCGCCCCAGACCACCATCGTGCATGTCGACGGGAAACGCGCGGTTCTGATGACCGTCCTGAAAAACGGATCGGCCTCGACCCTGGATGTGGTTCAAGGCGTCAAGAATGTCCTGCCGCGCATGAAGCAGCTGCTGCCGGATTCCTTCAAGATCGATCTGCTCAACGATCAGTCGATTTTCGTCAAGGCGGCGGTTTCCGGCGTGGTGCGCGAAGGCGTGCTGGCCGCCGCCCTGACCAGCCTGATCATCCTGCTGTTCCTGGGAAGCTGGCGCTCCACCCTCATCATCGCCACGTCGATCCCCCTGTCGGTGCTGACGGCGCTGATCGCGCTATGGGCGAGCGGCCAGACCCTCAACATCATGACCTTGGGCGGGCTGGCGCTGGCGGTGGGCATCCTGGTGGACGACGCCACCGTCACCATCGAGAACATCAACTGGCATCTGGAGCACGGCAAGGACGTGCGCACCGCCATCCTGGACGGGGCACGGCAGATCGTGCAGCCCGCCTTCGTCGCCCTGCTCTGCATCTGCATCGTCTTCGTGCCGATGCTGACCCTGGAAGGCGTGGCGGGGTATCTTTTCGTTCCCATGGCGATGAGCGTGGTCTTCGCCATGATCGCTTCCTTTATCCTGTCGCGCACCCTGGTGCCGACCTTAGCCATGTATCTGTTGAAGCCGCATCTCAACGGCGCGCGCGACGCCGATGCCGCCGACCACGCGATGCACATGGCGCAAGGCGATCACGTCTTCGCCCGCCTGCAGCGGCGCTTCGAGAGCGGCTTCGAGGCGGTGCGCGAATCCTATCGCAACCTTCTGGCGCTGGCCTTGAGCCGCCGGCGCCTGTTCGTGACCGGCTTTCTGGCGGTGGTTCTGGTGTCCTTCGTGCTTTTTCCGTTCCTGGGCTCCAACTTCTTCCCCACGGTCGATACCGGCCAGATCACCTTGCATGTGCGCCCGCCGATCGGCACGCGGCTGGAAGACACCACCCAGCAGATCGCCCGGATCGAGGACGAGATTCGCCGCGTCATCCCGCGCCGGGAAATCTCGGCCATCGTGGACAGCCTGGGCGTCACGCAAAGCTCCGTAAACCAGGTCTACAACAACACCGGCCTGATCGGTCCCCAGGATACCGACATCTTCATCAGCCTGACGGCGGACCATGGGCCGACCGCGGCGCATGTCAAAAAGCTGCGCGAAATCCTGCCGCACGCCTTTCCGGGCACCACCTTTTCCTTCCCGCCTGCCGACATCATCAGCCAGATCCTGAATTTCGGCACGCCCGCGCCGATCGCCGTGCAGATCACCGGCATCAATCACGAGGCCAGCAAGGCCTTCGCCTACAAGCTCCTGCGGGAAATCCGCCGCGTGCCCGGCATTGCCGATCCGCGCATGCAGCAATCCGACGAGACCCCGCAGCTGAATTTCACCGTGGACCGGGTGCGCGCCGCCCAGCTCGGCTTCAGCGAAAAGGACGTCACCGCCGCGCTCGCCACCTCGCTGGCCGGCACCGGCCAGACCGCGCCCAACTTCTTCCTCAATCCCAGGAATGGCGTCTCGTACGGCATCGTCGCCCAGGTGCCGGAATACAAGATGGATTCTCTGGAAACCCTACTCAACACGCCGGTCACCGGCCCCGGCGCCACCACGCCCACCGTGCTGGGCGCGCTGGGCACGGTCACGCGCACCCGTTCGGCCGCGGTGGTGAACCATTACAACGTGCTGCCCGAGATCGATCTCTATGCGACGGTGCAGGATCGCGATTTGGGCGCCGTGGCCGCCGACGTGCAGAAGATCATGGACCGCCACCGCAGCGAGTTGCCCCGGGGCGACGACATGGTGATG
>JAFKFF010000396.1 GCA_017307315.1 Alphaproteobacteria bacterium | reverse complement strand
CGCGAAAAGATCGTAGGACGGATGCGCCTTGGCCGCCGCGTGCCACTTGACGAGCCAGTCTTCCGGCACCAGCACATCGTCGTCGGTGAAGATGTGGAAATCCCCGCGCGCGACCTCGAGGGCGCGGTTCAGCGCCCTGTTCTTTCCCTTGGCCGGCTCCTCCAGCACCGTGATCGGAAGCCGGTCCGCATAGGAACGCAGGACCGCGCCGGTCCGGTCGGAACTCGCATTGTCGACCGCGATCAACTGCCAGCCGTCCGGCGGCGGCGTGAGGCGGGTCATGCTGTCCAGCATGCCCTTCAGATCTTCGCCACCATTATGGCTCGCGAAAATGACGCTCAGCATCGGAAAGGCGCAGTCATTGGGCCACGGCCGGCGGACACGACAGCGCGCGCTGTCTTTCATATTCCGCCGCCAGCGCCTTCACCTTGCGATTGATGTAGAACACCATCAGGCGCTCGGCGGCCTTGGTCAGCTTCCAGCTCCGGCTCACGATGGGCATCTTTTGCACCGTCGGCCGGATATAGCCCTGGTAATGGCGCATCCGCATATAGGCGGGATCGCGCACGTCCTTCAATTCGCCGCTGTCGCTGAGGCCCCATTTCTTCTGCATGTGATCGAGGCTCAGCGTCTGCCATTCGGGCGACCAGCGCAGCAGGAAATAGTCGGTGTCTTCGGGCGTCATCGGATTCTTCCGGCTGGGGAAGACATAGGTGACGATGGAAGAAGGCTCGAACACCGGCCGGGCGCCCAGCTTCGCCGCCGTCATGCAGAAATCGATATGCTCCTTGGTGGCGTACATCTGCTCGTCGAACGGCAGCGGCCCCATCTTCTCCAGCAGGGAGCGGCGCACCATGATGCAATGGAATTCGCAACTGTCGGTCTCTTCGCGGCGGAGCTGCCCGCGCACCTGGTCCAGCGGCGTGCTGTGAAAGGTCATGACGTCGATCAACTCGCGCTCCCCATAGGGCGCGGCGAAGAACGCCGCCTTGTCGCGCGCGAAGGTGCCGGTGGCCTGGTGGACGCGCGAATGCAGGGGCACGCCTTCGCAGACCAGGGGCGAAACGATTTCCGCGCCGGTTTCGTCGCCGGCCTTGACCAGCGCTGCCAGCCAGCCGTCGGCGCCGATCACGTCATTGTCGATGAAGACGACATATTCGGTCTTGGCCGCCGCCGCGCCCAGATTGCGCGCTTCGTTGGGCGTGACGAAACGGTCCAGCCGGATGACCTTGAATCCCCTGGACGCGGAAGCCTGGTCCAGCCAGTTGGAAAGATAGTTCGGCGACCGTCCGTCGATATAGATCAGGTCGAAGGCGATGCCGGCGGTCGCATAAATGCTCTCCAGCGACGCCTTGGCCATGCCGAAACGTTCGCGGGGGCTCACCACCACGGTTACGCGCGTTTTTTCCATGGTCCTGCCGTTTTGGTCGCTCATCGGGCCCCTCGAGACGCGGGACGAAACTACAGACGATTGGTGAACAAATGTTGCGATCTTTCCCGGCAGGACAATTTCCCCGAAGACCCGCGCTTATCCAAGGACAAGCGCGGGTTACGGTTAATCCCGCCGGCAGGGACCCGCTCCGGGCCAGCGAAAGCACGCGGTCGAGCGCCCAGTTTTCCCGGCGGGGAAAACCGGGTCCGGACATGTCAATGGCCGATCCGGGCTGCTATCTGGTGCCTGGAGAGGCGAGAGAGATTCACATGACCACAAATGCGGCCCGCTTCGCGGCCATCGCCGCGGGGGCCGGCGCCATCGTGATGCGGCATTACCGCGAAGGCGCGATGGCGCGGATCAAGGAAGACCGCTCCCCCGTCACCGACGCCGATGAGGAGGCCGAAGCCTTTATCCTGGCGGCGCTGGCGCGCGACTTTCCGGGCGTGCCGGTGGCGGCGGAGGAAGCGGCGGCGGCGGGACAGGCTTGCGAGCCCTGTGGCCATTTCCTGCTGGTCGATCCCCTCGACGGCACGCGCGAATTCCTGAAAGCGAACGGCGAATTCACGGTCAACATCGCCGAAGTGCGGAACGGCATCGCCGTGGCGGGCGCGGTCTATGCCCCGGCCAAGGCCCGGATGTTTTTCGGCGACGCGAACGGGGCCTTCGAAGCCCGCCAGGACCCCGATGCGCCTTTCTATGCCTCATCGGCCCGCCGCATCCAGGCGCGCAGTCCCTCCCCCGAAGGCTGGGTCGCGGTGGGAAGCCGCAGCCATCGCGACGCGGAGACCGAAGCGTTCCTCCGCCAGTTCACGGTGCGCCAGCATCTCAGCGCCGGTTCGTCGCTGAAATTCTGCCTGGTGGCGGCGGGCGAAGCGGACATCTATGTCCGCGCCGGGCGCACCATGGAATGGGACACCGCCGCGGGCCATGCCGTGCTGAACGCGGCGGGCGGCAGCGTCCGGCGCTGGGACGGCGCGCCCTTCCTCTACGGCAAGCCCGGCTTCGAGAATGGGGCGTTTGTGGCGAAAGGCCGAAGTCAATCGGATTGATTTACCGGCTCGCCAACGCGAGAGATTTTGGGTCCTGGCTAGGGTTGCCTAGCGACAGCGTAGCGGCAACGCCCGGAGCGTGCGTATAGCCCGTGAGGACGCGCGACGACGCCAGGGGCCAAAAGATCCGCGCCCTTATTTAATCGAACACCCGGCGGGATTCGTAGCGGTGATATTTCCACCACAAGGAAAGAAGCACCACCAGCGAGCAGCCCAGAACGGCGGCGAGCGCGGTGCGGGCGGAAGGATGCTCGTAGCGATACGGCAGGATCATCAGCAGGCTGATGAAGTTCAGGCCCGCCCAGCGCAGCAATTTCTGTGCTTTACCGGGACGGAAGGGCTGGAAGCGTCGGTGGTATCGCATCGCTTTTCGAGGAATTCCGGCTCAATTCAGCGATCCATATCATGACGTGATGAGTAAAAGACTAACGCCATCAGGCCGGCGCCGACCAGGAAGGTGACGGTCACGCCCAGGGCCATGAACACCCATCCCAGGGTGGAGATGGCCACGCCCCGCATCGCCTGCCAGGCGGAAATCGCGTACCAGCCGGCCCAGCCCAGAACCCCCAGCATGATCGCGATGGCGGCGATCCCGAAAGCGGAAAGTCTTGTATTTTGGGCGTTTTCCTTCACCCGGGCCTCCGTGTTCCTGTCCTTTTATTATACCCCTTGGCGGCCGGGCTGGCTGTAAAATTGCCAAAATCTCGGCAAAACTTTGGAAACCTGATTCGTGAAAGGGCGCTTCCCATGAACCGCAAGGAATTTCTCGCCGGATTGGCGTCGCTGGTGCCCGGCGCGCTCCTGGTCCCCGGCCAGGCCCAGGCCGATGTCGGCGACGACGCCCGGTATACGGCCAACGAGATCACCCAGGCGGGCGCGGACTTTTTCGGCATCACCACCGAGGCGATGGCCAAGGCGGTGGAGCATATCTTCGCCGACCTGGGCGAGCCGGACGCCTATATCAAGGGCGATGAAGGCTCGGGCGCCTTCGTGGTCGGCCTGCGCTATGGCTCGGGCTATCTGATCAGGAAGACCCGCGATCCCAAGATGGTCTATTGGCGCGGCCCGTCGGTGGGCTTCGATGTCGGCGGCAACGCCTCCAAATGCTTCACCCTTTGCTACAATCTGCGCGAGGACAAGCGGCTGTTCCAGCGCTTCCCCGGCGTCGAAGGCAGTTTCTATTTCGTGGCGGGCCTTGGGGTGAATTATCAGCGTTCGGGCGGCGTCACCTTGGCGCCGATCCGCACCGGTGTCGGCCTGCGCGCGGGTGCCAACGTGCACTATCAGGCTTATTCCGACCGCCGCGACTGGTTTCCGCTCTAAGTAAGAGCGCGGTCCTTTTGTGTCGTGCGTGCGTCGCGCGCATCCTCGCCTCGCTCGGATAGGGCAAGCTTTTCTAAGCTCGCATCCGTATGCTGTCGCTACGGACCTCGCTAAGAAAAGCTAAGCCTGCTCACGTGCTAACGCACGCTCCGCTCGTTGCCTACGCTGTCGCTAGGCAACCCTGCGCACGCCACAAAATTTCTCGCGCTCACGAGGAGCCTGTTCGACTATTTGGGATCATACACGCCGACGCCGCAGACGTCGGATTCGACTTTGGTCAGATACGCCATCTTCGGCTCGATCAGGCGCGTGGCGGGATTGAACCAGGAATAATGCAATTCGCCCGGGCCCGCGGCGGCGTCCAGCATCGCCTGGCCCAGCATCTTGCCGGACGCGTCTTTGATCAGGTCGGCGGACTGGCCGATATATTCGCTATACTCGCCGTCGGCGACCAGCTTCTTGTCGGGGCCGATGCAGAACACATAGAGCGTGCGGTCCGAGAAAGGCGCCTTGCGCTTGGTGAAGG
>JAFKFF010000395.1 GCA_017307315.1 Alphaproteobacteria bacterium | reverse complement strand
GAAGACCGCTGGCATGGATGGCGCAGCCCAGGCCCTGACCGACACGCTGTTCGTCAGCTTCGATGAAGCGTTGCGGGAACAGGGGACCGGCGACATGGGCATGGGGCGGCGGATGAAGGCGATCGCGAATGCTTTTTTTGGCCGGCTGACGGTCTATAGCGCGGCGCGGGACAAGGCGGCGCTGGCCGAAGCCTTGGCGAAAAATATCTGGCGCGGCGGGGCCGTCGATGGAAGGGTCAATCTTCTGGCGGAATATGTGGCCGGGGCGCGTGCCTATCTCGGGCGCGGCAATCTGGCCGCGGGCGAGTTGGATTTCGGGCCAATTCCGGAAGCCGGCCCATGAACGCGCCGGTCTTTTCGGGCCCCTATAACCTCAACCGGTTGGGCCAGGCGGGGGATGAGGTGCGCCTCCGTCCGACCGAAGACGAGCGCGCAGCGCTCGCCGCGTTTGCGGGCGTGTTGCGGGTGGACGCGTTCGATGGACGGATCGTTTTGAAGAAATCGTCTCCCGATCGCTTCCGGCTGGATTTCACCCTGGCGGCGGATCTCGTTCAGGCCTGCGTGGTGACCCTGGCGGAGGTCCCCGCCCATATCGGGCGCGAATTCACCCGCGAACTGCATTTCAACCCAGGGCTGCGCCGGACGCAGGACGTTCCAGAACCGGAGGATATCCCCCTGGAAGACGATCAACCCGAGGAGATCGGCAGCCTCCATTACGATCTCGCCGCCCCCCTGATCGAGGAATTCCTGTTGGCCATCGACCCCTATCCCCGGGCGCCGGGGGTGGAATTCGAGCCACCGGCGGACGGGGTGCCGGCCCCGGAAAGCCCCTTTGCTGTCCTTAAAGGGTTGAAATCCGGGCTTTAATGGCGGAACGGGGCCGGCTTTTGGCTTGAATCCCGCCCGTCTTTCCTGCTACCCACGCCCCCTATTTCGGTCCCCGGAAGCGTTCGGCGGCCTTTGAAGGAGTTTCCCGCCATGGCGGTGCCAAAACGAAAAACCTCGCCGTCGCGCCGCAATATGCGCCGCTCGCATCACGCGCTCACGGCTGCGGCACATGCCGAGTGCCCCAAATGCGGCGAACCCAAGCGCCCGCATCATGTCTGCGGCTCCTGCGGCCATTATGCCGATCGCGAAGTCGTGAAGGCGAAGAGCTAAATCGCCCTCGCTTCAAGAAGGGGTGGCGGTGGCGCGCGAATTGACTGTTTCGGTGGACGCGATGGGCGGCGACGCCGGCCCGGGCATCGTCATAACCGCCCTGATGCGGTCCGTGCAGCGCCATCCCGACGTGCGGTTTCTGCTGGCCGGCGATGAAGCGGTGCTCAATCCGCTCTTGGCCAAGCATGCGCGCCTGAAAGACCGCGTCGAGGTGCGTCACGCGCCCGACCGGGTGGCGATGGAAGACAAGCCCAGCCATGTGCTGCGCCGTGGCCGCGAAACCAGCATGTGGCGCGCGATCGAAATCGTGAAGAACAGGCAAGCCGAAGTCGCGGTCAGCGCCGGAAACACCGGTGCCCTGATGGCGATCAGCATGTACCAGCTGGGTGTGATCGAAGGAATTTCCCGCCCCGCCATCGCCTCTATATGGCCGACCTTGCGGGGCCAGACCGTCGTTCTGGATTGCGGCGCCAACGTCACCGCCACGGCGGAGCAGCTGGTGGATTTCGCGGTGATGGGCGAAGCTTTCGCCCATGCCATCCTCGGTCTGGACAAGCCCAGTGTCGGGCTCCTGAATGTGGGCACCGAAGAGCAGAAGGGCAATGACGGCGTCAAAGGCGCCGCCGAAATCCTGCGTGCCGCAACCGCGGCGGATTTCCCGATGGCGTTTCATGGCTTCATCGAAGGCAACGACATCGCCGAAGGCACGGTCGATGTGGTGGTGACGGACGGCTTTACCGGCAATATCGCGCTCAAGACCGCCGAAGGCACCGCCAAGCTGGTTGGCCAGTTCCTGCGCCGTTCGCTCAAGCGGTCTCTGCTGGGCCAGATCGGCGCCTTCATCGCCTCCGGCGCGCTCAACACGCTGCGCCGCCGGCTCGACCCGCGCGCCGCCAATGGCGGCATTTTTCTGGGTCTGGGCGGGGTGGTGGTGAAAAGCCATGGCGGCACCGACGCTATCGGCTTTGCGTCGGCGCTGGACATGGCGATCGCCATGGCGCGGGCCGACATCAATTCGCGCATCACGAGAGACCGCGCGCATGTGGGCACGGTCACCGCATGATTCGCGCACGCGTCATCGGCAGCGGCGCCTGCCTGCCGGACAATGTCGTCACCAACGACGACATCGCCAAGCTGGTCGATACTTCGGACGAATGGATCCGCGACCGTACCGGCATCCGCGAGCGGCGCATCGTGCGCGAAGGCGAGAAGACGTCGGACCTGGCGCTGGGCGCGGCGCGCGCCGCCCTTCTGGACGCGGGCATCGATGCGGGCGAAATCGACGTCATCTTCTGCTGCACCACCACGCCCGACGAGACCTTCCCGGCCACCGCGACCACGGTTCAGGCGCGCATCGGCATGACCCGGGGAGCGGCCTTCGACGTTCAGGCGGTCTGCTCCGGCTTCATCTACGGTCTGTCGGTGGCCGACAATTTCATTCGCGGCGGACAGGCGCGTACCGTTCTTCTGATCGGCGCGGAAAGCATGAGCCGGCTCTTGGACTGGAGCGATCGCTCGACCTGCGTGCTGTTCGGCGACGGGGCGGGCGCCGTCGTGCTGCAGGCCCATGAGGGCAAGGGCGACAATTCCGACCAGGGCGTGCTCAACACCCGGATATTCTCGGACGGGCGGATGCACGACATGCTTTATGTCGATGGCGGCCCGTCTTCGACCCGCACCACCGGTCATCTGCGCATGCAGGGCAGGGAAGTCTTCCGCCATGCGGTGACCAACATCGCCGCGGCGATCGAAGCCTCCGCGGATGCGGCGGGCATCCCGGTGTCGCAGATCGACTGGTTCGTGCCGCACCAGGCCAACCAGCGCATTCTGGATGGGACGGCCCGCAAGCTCGGCATCGATCCCGGCAAGGTGATCTCGACCGTGGCCGTGCATGGCAACACCTCTGCCGCCTCGGTGCCCTTGGCGCTGGCGACGGCGGTGCAGGACGGCCGGATCCAGCGGGGCGACCTGGTCCTCTTGGAGGCCATGGGCGGAGGGTTCACCTGGGGCGCGGCTCTCCTTCGCTGGTAGGCCGGGCGGGGAACCGCTTTATGGTTTACGGTAAGGGTGCCATCTATCCCTTTGATGTTGACCGGAAATCGGCAAGCGCCTAACCTCGCGGCGGGGCTAAAGAGTCGCAACGCCATGTCATCGGACACACTGACCCGTGCTGACCTGACCGAAGCCGTATTCCAGGCGGTCGGCCTGTCGCGAACCGACTCCGCCCAGATGGTCGAAGACATGCTGGAAGAAGTCTGCGGCGCGCTCGCCAAAGGCGAGACGGTCAAGCTCTCCTCCTTCGGGACCTTTGCGGTGCGCCAGAAATCCCAGCGCATGGGCCGCAACCCCAAGACCGGAGACGAAGTGCCGATCGCGCCGCGCCGCGTGCTGGTGTTCCGCCCCAGTCATGTCCTCAAGGCCGTGATCAACGGGCAGACTCCAACGCCCGAAAGCGAGGACTAAATGGCGGCACCGGCTTTGCGCGCCGCGGGCGCGCCCATCAAATCGCCGGATGCCTTCCGCACTATCAGCGAAGCCGCGAGTGAACTGGATGTGCCGCAGCATGTCCTTCGCTTCTGGGAAAGCCGCTTCTCGCAAATCAAGCCGGTCAAGCGGGCCGGGGGGCGGCGTTTCTATCGGCCGGACGATGTCGATCTGCTCAGAGGCATTCGCGCGCTGCTTTATGTCGATGGACTGACCATCCGCGGCGTTCAGAAGATTCTGAAGGAGCGGGGTTTGCGGCATGTGGTGATGATGGGGCGCGGGCAAGTGCCTCCGCCTTATGCCGCGCCGCCTCCGGTGGTCGAAAAGCGGGCGACGAAGAAGGCTGAAGCGAAGAAGCGGCCCAGCCATCTGCGGGCGGTTCCCTCGCCGATGAGCTTGCCCTTCTTCGATCTCCCGGAAGAGGAAGCGGTTCTGCGCCCGGCGGCAGTTTCGCCGCGCCCGGCCGCCCCCGGCCTTCCGGTGGAGGAACGCGCCAAGCTGAAGACGCTTCTGGCCGAGCTCGAAGGCCTGAAAAAAGGGCTGGTCAAGGCCCGGCGTCGCAGGCCGATTTAATTCGGCTCCCGCGGTTGCCTCAGGGGCGGCCCCCTGACATATTCCGCGCCCCTGAGGTATTCGACCTCAAATCTTGGCATCGGAGCGTGGCGCAGCCTGGTTAGCGCACCAGTCTGGGGGACTGGGGGTCGTGGGTTCAAATCCCGCCG
>JAFKFF010000394.1 GCA_017307315.1 Alphaproteobacteria bacterium | reverse complement strand
CGCGAACCCACTTTGACGACCAGGCCGCCCAGCAGGGTGGGATCGACGCGGGTGTCCAGGCGCGGCTCGCGGCCGAGCTTGGACTTGAGCACGGATTTCAGTTCCGCCGTCTGGGCGGCGGTGAGTTCATGGGCCGAGGTCACCTGGGCCTGCACTTCGCCCTTCAGACGCGCCACCAGCCGGTCGTAGGCAGCGATCACCGGCTCCAGCGCGAACAAGCGGCGCTTTCCGGTCATGGTCAGCAGGAACTTCAAGGTGAGCGGGTGGGCCTGCATCTGTTCCAGAACAGGCTTCAGCGCGCGGGCCTGATCCTCGTGGCCGAACAGGGGCGACTTGACCAGGCGGGCGAAGTCGGGACTGGCGCGCATGGCGTCCTTGAGGCTGGCGAAATCCGCCGCGACGGCGTCCACCGCGCCTTGCTCCTGGGCCAGCTCGAACACCGCATTGGCATAGCGGCCCGCCAGTCCGGTTTCATGTGCCTTTTCGGTCGCCACCTTCACCTCATACGGACGGCTGCGCGGATGCTTCCATCTGCTCTGGGTCGCCCGACTTAAACATTTGATTTTATTGACTAATATTCGAAGGCTGCGAGTCACCCTCACAGCGCGGGAGCCAGTTAGCATGCGCGTTACGCGCGCGCAATATTCGGCCTTCAGCCAGACTGTCGCGGCAATACCGATCCTTGACCTGGACCGGGCGAGACGCGATATGCCCGCTGACCGCGCCACCCGGACCACGATGATCGAAATTTCCCAGCGTTTCAGTTTTGACGCCGCCCATCATCTGGATGCGGGCGCGGCCGAGAACCGGCGCCTGCACGGCCACTCCTTCTATGTGGAGGTGGTGCTGCGGGGCGAGCCGGATGCGGGAACCGGCTTTCTGCGCGACTTCGGCCAGGTCGATGCCGCGCTCAAGGCGGTGCGCGACCTCCTGGATCATCGGCTCTTGAATGAGGTGGAAGGGCTCGGCAATCCAACCCTGGAAAACATCGCCCGCTTCATCCATGCCCGCGCCAAGGCGGCGCTGCCGGAAGTGGCGCGGGTGCGGGTCGAGCGGCCGTCCTACGGCCAGTCCTGTACTTACGAAGGCACATAACGGCATGGCGAAAAAACTCACGCAACTGGGCCGCGCGGTGGCGCAACCGGCGTCGCCGGACAAGGCGGTGCTGGAAGCGGTGCCCAATCCGCACGCCGACGCCGCCTATGTCGTGCGCTTCACCGCGCCGGAATTCACCACGCTCTGCCCGATCACCGGTCAGCCCGATTTCGCGCATTTCGTGATCGATTACGTCCCCGCGAAAGCGATCCTGGAATCCAAGTCGCTGAAACTGTTCCTGAACAGCTATCGCAACGCGTCCGGCTTTCACGAAGCCACCACCATCGCCATCGCCAAGCGCATCGCCGCCGCGATCAAGCCCCGTTACCTGCGCATCGCCGGCTACTGGTATCCGCGCGGCGGCATTCCCATCGATATCTTCTGGCAGACGGGAAAAGCGCCGGCCGGCGTGTGGCTACCGGAGCCCGGCGTCGCTCCTTATCGCGGCCGGGGATAAATCTTACATCTGGCCTCAGCCATCCCAGGCTTGCGCCCGGCCGGATAAGAGCATATACCCTCATTTAGGAGCGCATTCTCTCATCGCAGGTACTGATGGAAAAATTCGGAATCCGGGATTGCAACTGCGCCAGCCTGCGCAAGGCGGCGCGCCGCCTGACCAGCTTTTACGACAGCCAGCTCCAGCCCAGCGGCCTGCGCGCCACCCAGTTCGCCATTCTGGCCCTGGTCAACGAGATGGAGGAAGTCTCTGTCAATCTGATCGCCGAGCGGCTGGGGCTGGATCGCACCACCGCGGGCAAGAATCTACGCCCGTTGGAGCAGGCGGGTTTCATCGAAGTGGTTTCGGCCAGGCACGATGCGCGCCAACGCGCCATCAGCGTGACGCGGGCAGGGCACGCGGCCTTGAAAACGGCGGTGCCGCTTTGGCGTCAGGCCCAGAGCCGCTTCGAAGCGGCCAACGGCGCCGACAAGGCGGCGATGCTGCGCGAGACCTTGAAAGAACTTGTCCTCGATCCCCGCTAGTCAACGCAACGGAGAGCCTCATGCGCCTGCCGATCGTCGTGCTCATGGTCCTCGGTCTGACGGCGACTGCCGCACCGGCCCAGACCGCCGCGCCAGCCGTACCCACCACAAAGGTCCTGGCGATTTCCCATTCCACCGGAAAAGTCATTACGCCCGAGCAGCGGGCCCAGATCATGCCGCACGAGGTGCATGACACGGTGAACGCCTATCTCGATGGCAAGATCGACCAATGGTATTTCCAGACCGATGGCAAGGGCGTGGTCTTTATCGTCAATGCATCGACGACGGAGGAGGCGAAGGCGATCCTGGAAAAACTTCCCCTCGGTCAGGCCGGGCTGATGGCCTTCGATTACATCCCGCTCGGTCCGCTCAACCCTTTGCGCATCATCAACAATCTCGTTCGCTGAGCGCGGCGCGAAATTGTGCGCACCCGCCATAATTGCGTGCCCCGGGCGGGGTAATGTCCTTCGTCGGCGCTTCCTCAAGGCGCCGGTGGCTGACAGCGAGCCTCTTGAAACGCTCCTTCATCGGGAAGGGAGGTTCTGGATGCGACATTACCGTTTCGATCTGGTCGACAGGGCGGGCCGCGTCTCGCAGAGCCAGTTCCATGGTTGCGCCGACGACCTCGACGCGCTGGACAAGGCCCAGACCCTTTGCGCGCGGAGTGCTGTCGACGTCTGGGAAGGCGCGCGGCGAGTACTGTACGTCAAGCGCCATAACGCCATGGCCACGCCGAACGACAGCTTGCCCGGCTGACCGCCCCCGCCTGTGTCTTTGCCGACAGGGCGCGGAGAAAAATTCCGCGCGCCCTTCTGAACGCTCGTTCCGTCCCGAAAATTATTGTATGGGCCTGCCCCTTCCTGGGGCGGGTAATGAATACGGAAAAAGACATCGGCGTCGGATTGGTCGGCTATGGCTTTGCGGGAAAGACCTTCCACGCCCCCCTGATCCAGGCCGTGGATGGCTTGGCGCTCAGGGCCATCGCATCCGGCGACGTCGCCAAGGTGCGCAAGGATTTCCCCGGCATGAGGGTTCATGCCGACCCGGCCGAACTGATGCTGGCCGACGGCGTGGATCTCGTTGTCATCGCCACGCCCAATGCCAGCCATGCGTCGCTCGCCCGGGCCGCGTTGACGGCGGGCCGGCATGTGGTGATCGACAAGCCATTTGCCCTCGATATGGGCGAAGCGCGCGCGCTAGTCGCGCTGGCGGAGAAACAGGGTTGTCTTCTCAGCGTGTTTCACAACCGCCGTTGGGACAGCGATTTCCTGGCGGCGAAATTCGGCGTCGAAAGCGGCGTTCTGGGACGGGTGACCCATTTCGAATCCCGTATCGATCGCTTTCAGCCGGACGTTCGCGATTGCTGGCGCGAACGCGACGAGCCGGGCGCGGGGATATGGTACGACCTGGCGCCGCACATGATCGACCAGGCCCTGGTCTTGTTCGGGCTTCCGGATAGCGTGCGGGCCGATTTCCAAATGCAGCGCACGGACGCCAAGGCGGTGGATTGGGCGCATGCCGTGCTCGATTATCCGCATCATCGGGTGCTGCTGCATGCCAGCCTGATCGCGGCGGGCGGCGCCCCGCGTTTTCTGGTGCAAGGGGACAAGGGCAGTCTGGTCAAGACCGGCAGCGATCCGCAGGAAGCGCAACTTCTTTCCGGCATGCGGCCGGGCGCCCAGGGCTGGGGCGTGGATCTGGACCGGATGCAGATCTGGAACGCGGCGCGCGAATGCCGCGGCATGCCGACGCCCGCGGGCGATCATCGCCGCTATTACAATTCCGTGCGCGATGCGTTGCGCGGCCTAGCTCCACTTGCGGTGCCACCGATCCAGGCCTTGGCTGTGATGGCCGTGCTCGAGGCCGCGCTCCTGTCGGCGGAAAAAGGGACGCGGGAGAGCGTACAGCTGACCGAGGCGGAACGCAGGGCATTCGTCGCAAGTCGCGCAAAATGAAAGGCGCGAACGACGGCAAGGTGTTCAAACCGGCGGTCCCGTGATCCAGGCGGGCTGATTTGGCGGGTAGGGCTAAGGGAGACCGTAGCCATGGCTGACGGGAGCCTGCCAACCTTCAGAGCCGGGTGTGTACGACGACGTGCGGGCATTGGTCGGGCCGCTGCGCGACGCCAACATGGTCCTGAACCTCTTGTAATTCTGTTCCGACCCAACCCACAGGCAGTTGCAAACGATGGGATCGGCCCAGGTATAAGAGATTTGGGTGCCTCGAACAGAGCGGACGAACTCGTGCGAGGGCAGGCCGGCCAATTTCGATTGGCGTTCGGGCGTATCGGCGGACTGCCTTTGAAATCCCGACAAGTCGAGGACCTGTTCCTTGTCTTTGACCCAGTATGCGCACCCGGAAAG
>JAFKFF010000393.1 GCA_017307315.1 Alphaproteobacteria bacterium | reverse complement strand
GGGTTGGTCAGGGTCGAGCGGCAGGCGATGGAGCCGATGGGAAGGCCCGACGTGCCGACATTGGCCGCGGTCACTTCCACCGCATCGACGGCGTTGATGTAGTTCGCCTTCACGACGTTGTTGGTGACGACGGTGCGCACCCGCGCCAGGCCGTGCTGGGCGTAGGCGTTCCACGACCAATTGTCGCCGATCGAGCCGTCCAGGCTGAACACGCCGCGGAACAGTTGGCGCCGGTTGGTCGAGACCGGAATGCCCAGCGATTGGTTCTCGTTCGAGAGGCTGTTGTCGGTGAAATGGGCGCCGGTGGTGCCCATATTGTTCATGTTGTTGGTGCCGAGATAGATGGTGTTGTAATTCAGCGCCGCCATCTGGTCCTTGATCGACTGCGGCAGGAAGGCGTTGTCGATCTGGATCGGCAGGTTGCCGTAGCGGTTGTAGACGTAGCTGTTGTTCTTCGAGAAGGACTTGCCGTAGTTCAACTCGATCGACGCGCTGATGTCGCTGGTCAGGTTGTAGCGGGCATGGCCGAACAGGGTCGTGGTGTGCAGCGGAATGGTGAGGTGGTCGAGGTCCGCCTGCGCGGTCTCGCCATCACCGCCATTGGAGAAGGCGCCGGAGACGTTGCCGAAATTGAACGGAACCGGCGTGGCGCTGGAACCGACGAACTGGGTACCCCGGAGGCTGCAAGCCACCGACGCGCTGGTCACGCCGTTGACGGTGTTGGCGCAGCCGGTGATCAGGCCGCCCTGGGTCGCCGAGGCTTGCCCGACATTGTTGGCGTGGATCAGGCGCGGCTGGCCGTTGGCGCCGCCGTTATAGGCGGGATTGTTGACCAGGCGGGTGTTCTTGAACCAGGAGCGCTGGTTGATGAAGAAGGTATCCGGGCTGGTGAGATAGGAGGCGCTGAGGATGATGTGGCCGCGGTTGCCGGCGAAATCGGTGCCGTAGGAACCTTCGAGCTTGACGCTGCGGTGATCGTCCTTCCAGCTGTCGCCGCCTTCGATGTTGGCGGCGAAGCCTTCGAAATTCTTGTTCAGGATCACGTTGACCACGCCGGCCACCGCGTCCGAGCCCCAGGCGGCGGAAGCGCCGCCTGTCACCACGTCGATGCGCTGGACCAGGCTGGAGGGCATGGTGGACAAATCGACGCCGCCCGCGACGCTGGAGGCGACGACGCGCTGGCCATCGAACAGCACCAGGGTGCGCAAGACGCCCAGCTGGCGCAGATTGACCACGTCGATGCCCGGCGTGGACGACACGATATAGTTGGCCGAGCTGGAATTGTTCGGGCCCGAGGAGGTGCCGAAGGCCGGCAGCTGGCGGATCACGTCGCCGATGCTGGTTTGGGCGTCGCGCGCCAGCTGCTCGGTGCCGACCACCGTTACCGGTGTGGGCGCCTGATAGCCCGCGGCGTTAATGCGCGAGGCGCTGACGATGAAAAGAGGAAGCTGCGAGCAGATAGGATTTACGCATAATCACTCCCCGTTAGGCCGCCTTCTCTAGGGGCCTTTGCGAGTAAGACGAGCGGGCGCGCGATTACCTCAGTGGACGCCGTAAAGCCGTCTGCGACATTTTCGCATGACTTCCGCAGAGGAAGGATTTTCCAGGGCGCAAAGAAAAACCCGCCCATCCTTTTCAGGATGGGCGGGCTGTTTCGAACCTTCAGATCTTAGAAGTTGAAGGTGACACGGCCGTAATAGTAGCCGCCATTGGGCGTGAAGGCGGCGCCGGTCGGAGCGTGCAGCACATTGCCGCCGTCCGCAGGCCAACCTTCGTTGCCGTCCGGGATTGTCCAGGTCGGCCCGGTATTCTGGCGGATGGAGAAGATGTTGTTGCCGCCGATGGCCAGACCCAGCTGCTCGGTCACATTGTACCGCAGTTCCAGGTCGGTCAGGCCGACGCCGGATTGACCATTCGGCACATAATCCGCCAGAGTCACACCGCCACCCGGGCTGGAATAGCCCTTCTGCGGACCATAGTAGGTCTCGCGGAAGGTGATGCCCCAGGCGTCCATCGACCAGTTGGCGGTCAGGCCGATCTTCTCCTGCGGGGCGCTGTGCACGAAGTTGAAGAGCGTGCCCGGGCTGAAGAAGGTCGCGCCCGGATTGGAGGCCAGCAGGACCGCCGGCGGGGGCGCCACGCGCGACAGCGCGGTGGTGTTGTAGTTCGCCGCCAAGGTCCAGTCCACCAGACCGTAATCGCCGAAGTCTGTCGGATAATTGACCGTCAGGTCGACGCCCTGAGTCAGCGTGCTGAGGCCGTTCAGGAAGGCCGAGACGCCGTTCTGGGTCGCGGTCGGATCCAGGATGTTGCCGTGGGCCGCGATCGCGTCATTGACCAGCGGGGTGTTGATGGCGCCGCCCTGGCTGTAGACGGTCGAAGACCCCGTGATGCGGTCGCCCAGGGCGATGCTGTAGGCATCGATGGTGACGCTGAGATCCTCGAACGGATGGGCGACGATACCGACGCTGTAGTTGGTCGAGATTTCCGGCTTCAGGTTCGGCAGGCCGAGAATCTTGGCCGCGGACGAGTTGGCCGGCAGCTGCACGGTAGCAGAGGTCGGCGACACGTTGGTGGCGGAGTAATATTCCTCGCCCAGAGTCGGGGCGCGGAAGCCGGTCGAGATCGTGCCGCGGATCGCCCATTGCGGGGTGAAATCGTAGCGAGCCGTGATCTTGCCGATCTGGGTGTCGCCGAAGTCCGAATAATGCTCGGCGCGGCCGGCGACATCGATTTGCAACTGCTCGATCGGCGCCAGCGCGAAGTCCAGATAGACCGCATAGTTCTTGCGGCTGTGCTTGCCGGCATCGGTGGCCTGGAAGCCGGGGAAGGACTGGGCGCCTTCCTTGTAGCTCGAGGCGGCATCACCCTGCGCGATGGCGTAGTAGTCTTCGCGCGCTTCCGCGCCGATCGCCACGGTCAGAGGCGAGGCCATGCCGACATTGAAGGCATGGGTGGCATCGATGGTGCCGGTGAACTGCGACGCCGTGAAGGTGCCGTCATAGAAATTCGTCGGCGAGGTGTGGGTGTCGATGAACAGCGAGCGGTTGCCCGACTGCAAGGTGTAGATATTGTCGATGTCCTTGCCGTAGCCGACATTGGTGTCGACGTCCCAGCCGGCCACATTGAACTTCAGGCCCATATTGTACTGGTAATCGGTTTCCTGGATCGCTTCCTGCGGATTGAACCCGAACGGATACATGATCAGTTCGCCCGGGTCGGTATAATTGCCCTTCGATCCGGAAGAAATAACCAGCCCCTTGGCACTGAGGCCGTTGTTGCCCAACGTGGCGACGCCGCCGCCGACGCCGATGGCGCAGGCCGGCGTGACGCCGTCGGATGTGACGGCAGTGTTGTAGCCGTCGGGGTTGGTCGCCGAGCAAGGCTGGTTGGACCCGGGAGCGGCGATGATCTGGTTCGGCATGCGAACATTTTCATACGCCTTGCCGTTCCTGTGCGCCCAGGTACCGAAGCCATAGAGCTGGACGCTGTCGCTGAAGTCGTAACCGGCGTTCACGCTCGCCAGGGTGAGGTTGAACTGGGCGTCGCCATTGATGCGGTTGATGTTGGGATAGCCCGGCATCTGGCGGATGACCGAATTGGGAACGCCGCCGATGGGGCCGGTGAACAGGGCATCGTTGTTCAGGCCGTCGGCCACGCGTGCGTCCAGGCCGCCCTGCTGGGTGAAGGCATGGAATTGCTTGTCGATGGTGACGTTGACAAAGCCCTTGTCGAACAGGGGCAGGCCCATGTTGTAGGAGACGTCGAAGGTCTCGCCGCCGCGGTCGTAATTGCGGCCGCCGGAAACGGAGAAGGTGCCGCCCGAGGACTTCTTCTTGAGGATGAAGTTCACAACGCCGGCGATGGCGTCGGTGCCGTATTGGGCGGCGGCACCGTCCAGCAACACTTCGACATGGTCGATGGCGGCTTGCGGGATCAGCGAAATATCGGGCGAAGCGCCGCCGCCGAACGCGCCGCCGCTGAGCACATGCAGGTTGCCGGTGTTGTGACGGCGCTTGCCGTTCACCAGCACCAACGTGTCGTTGGGCGACAGGCCGCGCAGGTTCGCGGACAAGGTCAGGTTGGCGGTATCGCCGCCAAAGGATTGCGCGGTGAAGGAGGGGACGGTCTGACCCAGCGCGGCGCGCAGGTCGGCGGTGCCGGTACCATGGGTCAGCGCGTCGCTGCCCAGCACGGTGATGGGCGCGGCGCTGTCGGCGGCCGTCATGCCCTGCACGCGCGTGCCGGTCACGATCACGGTTTCATTCTCGGCGTTCTGCGCCATCGCGGGCGCGACGGCCCAGGCGAAAGCGGCGACGGAAGAACCCAGCAGCAGCGCGTGTTTCAAGGTAAATTTGGATGATGTGAGCATGTAGTCCCCTTTTATGTTTATGAGATAAAGAGAGAGGCCCGACCCGGGGCCTGAACTATGCAATTCGACGGGCGAGACCCTATCTCAGCCAGGATTGCCAAAAAAAGCGCCTATTGGACTTTTGTGCGCGTATTGCCCCACGCTGATGCAACCACGCCACAGTGCAGCTTTGTTGACGCATCGGCAATCTTACCGGTGACAACTTATCAAGCAGCCCGCGAAACCTGTCAGGCGCCCAATACGCGCTTGTGGAGCCGGGTGATGGCATCGAGAGCCGACAACACCGCCCCTTCCTGCCAGGCCGGCAACCGGGAGCAATGCTCGCCCGCCAGCACGATCCGGTTATCGACCGCGCACATATTATTGTAGTGCTTGGCGCGGCCCGCCTCCGTCCAGCTTCCCGCACAGCCCAGGGTGAAGGGCACGCGGTGCCAGGCCACCGCCACGCCGTCCAGGAATTCCTTTTTGTATTGCGGATGGAGCTTGGCCCCCTGCTCCACCGCCGCCCGCACCTGATCGGCCGGCGACATGCTGGCGAACTGGAAATCGGTCAGCGAATTGCCATAGCCATAGCCGCCCAGAAGGACCGCGGGACCATTCTTGAAGAATCCGGTCGAGGGATAGGAGATATTGGTGATGGGCTGGTCGGTATAGCTGATGCCGCCATAGATGCCCTCGTCCTCCTCCCAGAAGCGCCGCTTGAATTGCAGCCCGACCTTGAAGGACGATTCATAGGAGAGCGAATTGATCGCGTTCTTCATCGGCGCCCCCACATTCATGGGGATCTGGCTGAGGATCGTCGCCGGAATGGTGCAGACGCACCAGTCGGCATGCGCGGTCTGCGGCGCGCCGCCTTTCCTCGCGTCGATATAGGTGGCGGTGACGCCCCTGGCGTCCTGTTTGATGTCGATGACTTTGCAATTGTACTTGATCAGCCCGGTCAGCTGCTGGCCGAACGCCTTGCCGATCATGCCCATGCCGTTCACCGGCTCGAACAATTGGGTCTGGTAGTCGTAGGAGCGGCCTTCCAGGAACATCCACATGTCGGAGGTGAAAAGCTGCCGCATCGGCAGGGGATCGGAATCGACCGGCACCGGCGCCAGCCCACCGCCGGGATCGACCTTGTAGCCGCGCAATTCGCTGGCGGCGGGGCCTTTGCGGTATTCGTAATTCTTGTCCAGCGCGCCCCAGAATTTCAGGATCTGCAGCAGCCCATCCTTCTCGTCCTTGCCGAGGGGCTTGTCGAGCTTGTCCTTGGTGGTGGCCTTGGCCAGAAGCTCGGCGACATAGCCGCTGAAATCCATGTCGATCTCGCGCCGCCGGATCGGCTTGCCGCCGAACGCCTTGGTCGAATGAATGAGGGCGTTGTAGTTGGTCATGGTGAAGGTCTCCAACGTCACGTTGAAGAGCTTGCAATAATAAAGGAGAGCGCGGTGGTGATGCGGCAACCGCCACGGGCCGGGATTGAAATAGAGGCCGGGGGCGAATTTCACATTCTGGGTGACACCGC
>JAFKFF010000392.1 GCA_017307315.1 Alphaproteobacteria bacterium | reverse complement strand
TGCCTTACCAATAGGTGAGGCGTGCCGGTCCGCCGCAAGATCTGCGGAAGAAACGGGAACCCGCGCAATCCTCCGGCGTTGAAAATCATTGTCCGGATTCGCACGCATGCGTCGCGCATTTCGGATTCCCCTCCAAACGAACCACGGTGATCTTTCGCGACATGGATATTTTGCAGACTATTGGATTTTCGGCGCCGCGCTGGCTGGTGGTGATGATGGTGATGGCGGCCGCGGTCCTTGCCGCGCTGGTCGCCCACAAAATATCGAGCGCTTTCCTGAGAAGCGTGCTCGAGCCGCGTTTCCCGGTGCTGGGCCCCATCGTCGGGAAAACCCACCGGGTGCGCCTGTTCGCGATTCTCATTCTGGCTTTGAGCCTGTTCAGGCCGCTGGCGCCCCTATCGCCGGTCGCGACGGATATTTTTGCCAGATTCTTTCTGGCCAGCTTCATATTGCTGATCGGATGGATAGCCATTGTCGCGATAAACATCGGCTTCGAATTCTATTCGCGGCAATTCCAACTGGATTCGGCCGACAATCTGGCGGCCAGGAAAGCAGTCACCCAGATAAGAGTACTTCGCCGCGCGATCGACATCTTCGTTCTCTTGATCGCGGCGGGCTTCGCCCTGATGTCGTTCGATTCGGTGCGCCAGTTCGGCGTGAGCCTGTTCGCCTCCGCCGGCGTGGCGGGGATCGCCGCAGGTCTTGCCGCGCGGCCCCTGCTGGGCAATCTCGTCGCCGGGATGCAGATCGCGATAACCCAGCCCATCCGCCTGGGCGACGTCCTGGTGATAAACGGCAATTGGGGCACGGTGGAGGAGATCACGTCCACCTATGTCGTGATGAAAATCTGGGATCTTCGGCGATACATCATTCCGCTCTCATTCTTCTTCGACACGCCCTTCGAGAACTGGACGCGCACCTCGGCGAACCTGCTCGGCACCGTGATGATCTATGCCGATTACCGGGTTCCGGTGGGCCGGGTGCGGGAGCATCTGAAGGACGTCGTGAAGCAAACGCCGTTGTGGGACGGCAAGGCGGTGGTTCTGCAGGTCACGGACGCGACAAAGGACGTGATAGAGCTGAGGGCCCTGGTCAGCGCGCGCTCGTCCGGCGAAGCTTTCGAGCTCAGATGCTTCGTGCGCGAGAAGCTGATCGACTATCTTGGCGCGAACTGCCCAGCTGCGTTGCCCAGGCTGCGCGGCGAGTTCGCCGGCTTTGCGGCGGCGAATGACGATCGAAGCCATGCGCCCGGTTGAGCCGGCGTGGTTCGCCCGCTTTGGCTGATGGGCCTATTGGTCGCGCTTTGCGAGGGTTGCTGCCTTGGCGAGGGCGGGGCCGATGTAAGAGTCCACCTGAGCGAACATGGCGCGATAGAACGCCATGTCCTTGCCGAAGGCGTCTTCCACATCCTTGGCCTGGCCGGTGGCATATTCGGCCAGGGTGAAGGTCTTGTCCTTCGCATCGGGAAACTGGGCGATCAGCTTTTGCTTGTGCGCCGCCGTCATGGTGAGGATCAGGTCGGAATGGCGCACGTCATTTTCGGTCAGTTGCGCCGAGCGATGGGCCGAGACATCGATGCCGCGTTCGGCCAGAAGCGTCCTGGCATTGGCTTCCGGCGTCACCGCATAAGGATCCTGATCCAGGGCGCGGGAGATCACCGCGATGAAGAGGTGATCCCGGTCGATCTCGGCCCCAGCCAGCGCTTCGGCGGTGACGCTGCGCCCGGTGTTGCCGGTATCGACGAAAGCGATCTTCACCGGCTCGGCGGCGCGGGCGGGGACAAGCGGCGCGCCAAGCAGAAGCGCGGCGATGGCAATGCTAGGCAATCTTCGCGGCATGCGCCTTCTCATAATAATCCGCGAGGCGGGAGAGCTGGCCGGCGCAATCGCCCTGAAAGCTGGAGCCATGCATCACCGCCAGCCGCTTGGGGGCAAGGCCCGCCAGCATGCGTAAGGTGGGGGCGGTGTGGGGCGTCAGCGCGGTGGCATGGGCCGCTTCCTCCGCGGCGACCGCCGGCTCGAGGATGCTGTCCTTCGTCAAGGCGGGGCCGTTGCCGAAATGGGTGAAGAGGTCGCCGCAGAACAAGGTGCCTGTGGTTTCCTCGTACATGAGGCCGGCTTCCCAGCCATGGGGCACATGCGGCGTATCGAGATAGCGCACGCGCCGGCCGCCCAGGTCCAGCACCTCGCCATCCGCCAGGGCGCGGGGCGGGCGGTCCGCCAGATCGTTCAGCGAAACCATGCAGGCGGTCTGCCCATGCACGACCTGGGCCTGCGGCGCGGCGGCGAGCCATTGGTTCATCGCGCCGCATTCATCGGATTCCACATGCCCGAATCCGATCCAGCGCAATTTCGTCACCGGCATGACCTGTTCCAGCGTCGCGCGCACCAGGGGGAACATGGCGCGCGCGCCGCAATGAAACAGCAGCGGTTGGTCAGCATCGACCAGGAATTGGTTGAAGGTGAAGCCCAGGGGCGGCGCGATTTCTGCCACCAGGGTGGAAAGACGATAGATGCCCGGCGCGATTTCCTGAATGTCCGTATGCATGGCGGCCCCCAATCGGGCGGATTTAAGCGCAGGCCGGCGGCGCTGTCTTGTCTTTTCCACGGCCCTGCCCCGCAAAGCCGGGCGGGTCCGATTGCTTGTTTTCGCCCATCCCCCTCTCTAGTCTTTTCGGAAAGACGGGGGATGGATGATGCGCGGTTTCGGTTCGCTCCTTGGCCTTTTTCTGTTGGTGCCGACCCTGGCCTTCGCGCAGGAATGGGCGCATTTCGCACCGCCGCCGATGAAAAACGAGCCGCCGGTCGAAGCGGCGAACGGCATGGCGGTCAGCGCCCAGCATCTGGCGAGCGAAGTCGGGGCGCAGATTTTGAAGCAGGGCGGCAACGCCATCGACGCGGCGGTCGCCATCGGCTATGCCCTGGCGGTGACCTATCCCTCGGCCGGCAATATCGGCGGCGGCGGGCTTGCCACCATTCATCTGGCGAACGGCAGGGACACCTTCATCAATTTCCGCGAGAAGGCGCCGCTCGCCGCAAGCGCGAACATGTATCTGGACGCCAAGGGCAATGTGGTCCCGATGGCGAGCCTTTACGGCTACAAGGCGGTCGCGGTGCCCGGCACCGTGGCGGGCCTGGAGATGATGCTGACCAAATACGGCACCATGACGCGCGCGCGGCTGATGGCCCCCGCGATCAGGCTGGCGGAAGAAGGCTTCGTCCTGATGCCCGGCGATGTCGCCTTCTTCAAGGCGAATGACGAATATTTCCGCAAAGAACCCAACGTCGCCGCCATCTTCCTGAAGAGCGGCAAGCCGCTGGCGGCGGGCGACCGGCTGGTGCAGAAGGACCTGGCCGCGACCCTGAAGCAGATTTCCGCCAAGGGGCCGGATGTCTTCTACAAGGGCGATATCGCCGCCCGCGTGGTCGCCGCGTCCAAGGCGCGGGGCGGACTTCTCACCATGAAGGATTTCGCATCCTACACGGCGGAAGAAATGCCGACGGTCAATTGCGACTATCGCGGCTATCGCATCGTTTCCGCGCCGCCGCCGTCTTCGGGCGGGCCCATCATCTGCGAGATCGCCAACATCCTCTCCGCCTATCCGATGGACAGGATGGGCCATCATTCGGCCAAAAGCATTCATTTCATGGTGGAGGCGATGCGCCATGCCTATGTCGACCGCAATTTCGGGCTGGGTGATCCCAATTTCGTGAAGAACCCACTGGACAAGATCCTGTCGCCCGCGCATGCCACAGCGATCCGGGCCAAGATCGATCCGGTCAAGGCGACGCCGTCGAGCGGCGTGAAGCCGGGCGTGCCGCCGCATGAGGACGCCCAGACCACGCATTATTCGGTGGTCGATAAGGACGGCAATGCGGTCTCGATCACCTACACCATCAACGGCATCAGTTCCGGCTTCGGGGCGCAGGTGATCGCGGGCAATACCGGATTCTTCCTGAACAACGAGATGGACGATTTCACCTCCAAGGTCGGCGCGCCGAACTTGTATGGATTGGTGCAGGGCGCGTCCAACTCCATCCAGCCGGGCAAGCGCCCGCTGTCGTCGATGAGCCCGACCGTGGTGACCAAGGACGGCAAGCTGTTCATGGTGACGGGAAGTCCCGGCGGCTCCTTCATCATCACCACGGTTCTGGAGTCGATCCTGAACGTGGTCGATCACAAGATGAACGTGAAGCAGGCGGTGGACATGCCGCGCCTGCATCACCAATGGTTGCCCGATGTGATCACCGCCGAGCCGGGCGCGATCAAGCCCGAGGTGAAGGAAGAACTGGAAGCGGCGGGCTACAAGATCAGCGAAGAGAACAATCTTCTGTTCGGCTTCGACGAGGCGATCGTGGTCGGCACCCGGAACGGCAAGCGCGTGGTCTGGGGCGCCAACGACCGGAGAGCCACGGCAGGGTCGGCGGTGGGGTATTAGACCCGCCTGGTCAATGCGATTTGCAGCAAGCATACGGCTG
>JAFKFF010000391.1 GCA_017307315.1 Alphaproteobacteria bacterium | reverse complement strand
CCGCCATTCGCCCTTGACCATGACGCGGTCGGCGGCATGGGCGCCGCAGAACGACGTGGTGGCGCAGCTGCTGCCGATATCCTCGCGCAGCCAGCGATACATGCCGGTGAGGCGCGTGCCGTGGCCGACCGGAACGCTGAGGCCCGCCATCAGATTGTAGGCGAAGCGCCAATCGTCATTGTGCACCGTGGCGGGCAGGGCCACGCCCGCGACATTGTCGATGCCCAGTTCGTTCCAGGCATAGCCGACGCCTCCGCCGACAAAGGGCGTGACGCCGATGTCGGACAGCGGCAGGGTCCAATAGAGGTTGGCCATGGGCGCGAAGGTCTGGGCATAGCCGCCCAAGCTGGCGCTGCTGCCGGCGGCCGAGATGTCGGAGAGCGGCTGATAGCGGTAGAGCAATTCCAGCTCGGCTTTGAAATTATAAGGCAGATGCCAACCCCAATAGGCCGACGCGCCGCCGCCCGTATCGGCGCCGGCTTTGACTTTGGTCGGCGGGGTGGTGGCCTCGTCCCTCGCGCTGATGGAGCCTTCGAACGCCAGGCTGCCGCGAAGGCCGGTATAGGCCGATCCCGGCGCGCCTTCCGGTGCGGCGTCGGCGGAGGCGGCGGCCCCGGCCAGGCTCAGCGCCGCGGCGGCCAGTGTCATGGTTGTGGCGGTACGTGTCATAGGTTGTCCCCTCCGGTGAAGCGGGGACCCTGGGCCGGCGCGGTAAAAAGGGCGTTAAGGCGGCGGGGGAATACCCCCAATCCGGGGCGGGGGACGTATCACGCGCCGTCGCGCGGCCCCGCGAAGGGAAGGCGGCGCTTATCGCACCTCGAATTCCGGATCGGGCGGCACCTGCATCGCCAGGGCGAGGTGATTGGTCTGGGCGGCGAGGCCGATAACGGCGATCAGCTCGGCATGCTGGGCGTCGGTCATGCCGCGGGCGCGGGCGGCGGCGGTGTGGGACTGGACGCAATATTGGCAGGCATTGGCGGTGGAGACGGCGACATAGATCAGCTCGCGCGTCAAAGGATCGAGCGCGCCCTCGCGGCCCATGACGGATTTCAAGCTCTCCCATACGCGCTTCAAGGTCTTCGGATCGTTGGCCAGCGCGCGCCAGAAATTGTTGACGAACTCCGACTTGCGGGTGGCGCGGATGTCATCGAACACCGCCTGGGCTTCGGGGATCGCCTCCACCTCCCTGTCGGTCAAAAGCTTCACCGTGGCCATGGACACTCCCCTGCATGCGCCGCGAAACTCTATCCCCGGCCGGCGCGAATGTGGATATCGCGCACGCCAGAGAGGGGGGCGATGCGAAACGAGATGCCGGTAGGGCGGGGGACGCCCGCCGCGCGCGGCTATTTCGCCAGGAAATCCCGGATCAGGGTGACGGTCGCGGCGGGATTTTCTTCCATGATCCAGTGGCCGGAATTCGGCACGATGCCCATGGTGACATTGGATGCCACCTCGCGCAGCACCGCCGCCTGATCCTTGCCGAAGGATTTTTCCGCGCCCAGCGCCAGAACCGGCATGGTCAATTTTCCGCCCTTCGCCAGCAGCGCCTTGTTGTCCGCCGCATCCTGGTTGAAGGCGGCGAATTGCTCGAAGGCGTCATGCATGGCGTGGGGACGGGCATAGAGCGCGGCGTAATGGGCGCGCGTCGCCTCGTCGATCTTCTTCGGATCGGCGGACAGCTCGTTGTAGAAGCGGTCGAGATAGATGCGCTCGCGTCCCGCCACCAGCCGCTCCATGTCCGGCCCGCGGAAATTGAAATGCCACAGGAGCGGGCTTTTGACGATCTCGTCCCAATTGCCGATGCCGGGCAAGGGCGCGTCGATCACCACCCATTTGGCGATGCGCGCCGGATATTGCGCCGCCAGGGCATAGCCCACCATGTTGCCGATATCGTGGGTGACGAGATCGGTCTTTTGGATCTTCAGTGCATCCATCACCCCGGCAATGTCCACCGCCTGGTTCTTCTTGGTGTAGCCGGTGTCGGGATGGGCGGAGAGGCCCATGCCGCGCAGGTCGGGCACCACCAGCTGATGGGTCCTGGCCAGCGCCGCCGCCACGGGCGCCCACATGTCGCCGGTGTCGGCAAAGCCGTGCAGCAGCACCACCGCCGGCCCCCGGCCGCCGATGCGCACATGCAAAATGGTGCCGTTGGTCTTGATCTCTTCCGTGTGAAAGCCGGGCGGAAAGGCCTCGATGGCCCAGGCGGGGACCATCGACAGGCCGGCGCAAAGCAAGGCGGCGGACAGAGCAATCGCAAATCGCGGCATGGCGCATTTCCCCGGTGGCGCGTTCGCGATGGTGGCGGCGTGTGCGGGCCCGGTCTAGACTGCAATCCCAGGAGCCAGTGTCCGGGAATTCCGAACAATGTTGAAAATGGAATCGCTCTTGGTCTTTGCCGCCATCGCCGAAGCCGGATCGATCAGCGCGGCGGCGCGACGCCTGCAGATCTCCAAATCGGCGGCCAGCGAGCGGCTGGCGGAATTGGAGAACAATATCGGCGTCACCCTGGTGCGCCGCTCAACCCGCAAGCTGGCCTTGACCGATGACGGGCTGGATTTTCTGGAGCATGCCAGGCGCATCCTGGGCGCGGTCGATGACGCGACGGCGGGTTTGTCGGAGCGGCGGGGCGAACTGGCGGGACCGCTTCGCATCGCCGCGCCGATCAGCTTCGGCGTGCTGCATCTGGGCCCCGCGCTCAACCAATTCGCCAAGCTGCATCCGCGCATCGAATTGTCCCTGGAGCTGGACGATCGCGCGGTGGGCGCGGCCGACGGTTTCGATGCCGTGATCCGGCACGGTCCGGTGCCCGACAATGGCCTGATCGTCAAGCGCTTCGCCGCCAGCCGGCGCCGGCTGGTCGCCGCACCGGCCTATCTGAAGACATATGGCGTGCCGCGCACATTGGAGGAGCTCGGGCGCCATCGCGGCATCATCTATACCTATCGCGGCGGATCGGATTGGCGTTTTCGCCAAGGCGGACGCTGGCTGGTGGCGCGGCCCGAAAGCGCGGTGCGCTTCAACAACGGTATCCTGATGCGCGGCGCGGTGGAGGAGGGATTGGGCATCGCGCTCCTGCCGCGCTTTCTCTATTACGATCTCCTGAAGGCGCGGAAAGTCCGGGTGATCGATGTCGGGGTCGAGGCCGAGCCCGGCACCGTCTTCATCGCCTATCCCAGCGACCGGCGCGTCACCGCCAAGATACTGGCGCTGACCGCGCATTTGCGGGCCAGTTTCGGCAATCCGCCCTATTGGGAACGATAGCCGGCCGGGGACTCAAGCCTCAGCGCCAGGCGGGCTTGCCCAGATTGACCTGCTGCGGCTTGGACAGCATGCCAGCCACCGCGCCCACCGCGCCGCCGACCACCATGCCGGGCGGGCCGCCGATGATGCCGATGCCGGCGCCGATGCCCGCGCCCGAAAGCCCGCGATCGCCCGTGGCCGTTCCGCAGCCCGACAACAGCAGCGCCGCCAGCATTCCAATCGCCACAACCCGCATGATGGGCCCCTCACTTTATATTTGCGTGGTTCCGTTCTGGTTTGAAAAATGGGCAGAAACATGACGCGGGCGGTGACCCGGAATGGTGCAACGCGCTACCGCTCAGAGAATGGCCGCGTAGAGCCAGGCCGTCGTCGCAATCGCGCCCGCGAAGATCGCCCAGCTTCCGATCACCGCCAGCCAGAAGAGAACGGGCCGCATCACGGGAAGGCGGTCTTCCCATTCGAGATTCTCGATTCCGGCTTCGCGCTGGTCGCGGGCAAAGCGCCAGTCCCCGGGCCGGTGTTCGTAGGCCGCGCCGACACGGGGCGTCTTTTTCAGATAATGCACCTCACCCATAGCGGCGCGCCTCGGCGATGGCTTCGTCCCAGGCGCGGCGGTCGGGCGTGGTGTCGGCGAGGCCGGCGAGCAGATCGTCCAGCGCGCCGCGGCGAAGCTCGGTCAGCGGCGCGGCATCGGCGACCTTGGTGCGGAAATGGTCGAGGGCGTTGTAGAAAATCGCCTGCGCGCGAACTTCGCCGTCATGCTCGTCATCGGAAATGCCCGGCGCGCGCCGTCCCGCCAGCCGCGCGAAGCTGGAAAGCACATTGCGCTCGTAAGCCTGGCGGCGGTCCATCGTCTCTCCCGTTCTCGCGCGTCCTTCCGGTGCCTGCCGGGCCCCCGGGAGGCGGGGTCCCTCGACCGGGCGTGCCCGGCAGGCTTCGCCGGAGGAGGCGAGACGGCAGAATACAACGATTGTTGTTGGATGCAATAACAAGTGGGATGGGAGGCCGCTAAAACAACAGGCCGAACCACTATATAATTTACAGATGCGAGGGCCGAACAGGGTGAGCTTTGCAGAAGGGAAGTCGATTCTTGATTGTACTATCCATTTTAGATTCAGAGCGTCTGCTTGGGAGGAATCTTCAGCATCCGTTTTAGAATTTCGTGTTCACTAGGAGCTCAAGCATGGCTGACGAAGCCTTTTCTGAAGGCTTCATTAGAAGTCGCGATAGCTAAACAGCTTGGTCTTAGCCCGGCAGACGGATCTCATATTACCGCCGGCATGCAGTTCAAGCCCAAAACGGTGATGCTCAAAAGCCTTCTAAATAGGGTGCCAGACCAAAATGCAGAAGCCGTTGAAATTCTAAATAAAATAACCCAAAGGGGCGAAAGGAACGACGTAGTGCATAGCATAGTGGGAGACAACGACGTCGGGCTCGTGTTTACTCGTCGAAGGCTCGATAGGGGAAAGTTCACAAGCCAGGAAAAGACTTACACTGGCGAGAATCTACTAAAACTCTCACTTGAGATCGCTAATTTAAGCCAAGAGTTGAAGAACAAATTGGGCATCTCTGACGAGGACTATATTAACTGGCTCCAAGAAGCGCACTGGGAAGCCAATAGGGCTTCGTAGCAACCTTTACAGAGTTTCAGATATTGGAGCGCTCGCTGTTCCCGTGCAACCGAGCGTGTGACGAACAACAGTCCCCGGCGTATCACGGTTCGTTGGTGGGCAATGAGGCTTGGAAGGTAGCGCTCGAGAGCTGCTATGCTGCCCCCCCGCCGTCCTCGAACGGGTGTGCCATGCGCCTGCTTCATCGCCGCAATTTCACCGCGCTGTCTCTTGGGCTTCTGCCGCTCGCGTTCGGCGGGGCGGCGAAGGCCGCGGACGATCTTTCCCTCGATCAGCTCATCGACCGCCACGCCGAGGCGCGCGGCGGCAAGGCGCGATTGGATGCGGTCAAATCGCTCGCGGTCGATATGCAGATCGTGGAGAAGGGCGAGGTGATCGAGGCGCGCTACCGCTGCGACAAGTCGCCGGCCTATCGCATCGACATCTATGCCGGCGGCCGCCACGTCTTCTGCGAAGGGCTGGATGGGAACGGTACCTGGATCTGGCCGGGCGCGTCGCCCGCCGCGCGCCAGGGCGTCGATGACGGCAAGCGCGCGGGGTTGGAAGGCATCCAGTTCAACATCTATGGCCTGCATGCCTTTCCGGCGCTCGGCAACAAACTCTCGCTGGACGGGCGGGAGATGATCGCGGGCGTGAATTATTATGTCGTGCGGGTCGATCTGGCCTATGGCGATCCCGCGTTTCTCTATATCGATCCGCAGACCTACATGATCGCGCGGCGGCGCGAGGTCCGTGCCTATCACCCCGACATGGACGCGACCAAGCAGCATCTGGAATCGCAATACACCGATTTCCGCGACATCGACGGCATCGCCGAGGCGTTCCTGCAGCACCAGGTCAATCTCGCCGATGGCGCGATCACCCAGGTGACGATGCTGAAGCGGATTCGGCACGATCCCGCGCTGCGTCCGGGCGAACTGACGCGGGGATTTGCGTTCGACAAGAGCTGAGGCGTGCCGCTTCTTTCATGTTTCGACAAGCGGGCGGGGTAGACGTGTAACTTACCTCGCCATGGCCGGGCTCGACCCGGCCATCCATTTCTTTCGCGAAAGCTGGATGGGCGGATCAAGTCCGCCCATGGTGAGTGATTTTGAGAGGCCGGAACTTACTTTGGGAGAGTGAAACCTACCGCGGCATCGGCGGCACCGAGCCGGTCGGCATCGAGCCGTTGGGCATGGTGCTGTTGGGCACGCTGCCGCGCGGCACGGTGGTGTTTTGCGGCGATCCCATGGTGGCGCGGGTGTCGCCCGTTTCCGGCATGGTGCTGCCGGGCGGGGCGCTGCCGGGCGCGGTGCTGTCCATCGCATTGTCGGTCGTCCGGCTGTTCATGGGATTCTGGTTGGCGTCGGTGTTGCTGTCGCTGGTGCGTCCGCCCGACATGGTGGGGGTATTGCGCGGCTCGGCCATTTCGGGCGGCGTGCTGCCTGCAGGAGCCGCGCCGGGCGTGACGGGCTGGCCGCCCATGCCGCTGGCCGAACTGTTCTGCGCCAGCGCGGGGCCGGCGAACATCACGATGGCGGCGGGAAGCAGAAGAATTCTTTTCATCGGGCACCTTTCGGGTGGATGACGCGTCTGCTTCTGAAACGGCTGTGGGATGGCTTGTTTCCGGCCCGGGTCGCGTTTTTTCCAGCGCCCCGCTACAGTTCCGCGCGGAATCCCGGGCGTTTCACCCCATGCCGCATCTGACGCTGTTTCTTGCCGCCGCCCTGGCGCTGGCGGTCGTGCCCGGACCGGGCATGCTTTATGTGGTGGGGCGCACCTGGTCGGCGGGTCGGGGCGATGGCTTGGCCTCCTCGCTCGGCACCATGCTGGGCGGCTTCGTCCATGTGATCGCCTGCGTGGTGGGCGTCTCCGCCCTGGTGATGGCCAGCGCCGCCGCCTTTTCCGTGCTGAAGATCGTTGGCGGGATCTATCTGATCGTGCTGGGCGTGCGCGCGTTTTGGGCCGCCTCGCGCGAAGAGATCGCGATGCCGGACCATTTCGGACGCGCCGGTTTCTGGCGTGCGCTGCGTCAGGGCGCGGTGGTGGAAGCGACCAATCCCAAGACCGCCGCCTTCTTCCTGGCCTTCATTCCGCAATTCATTGCGCTGGAAACCGGTTCCGTCGCGCTGCAGTTCCTGGTGCTGGGCACGATCTCGGTGATGCTGAACACGGCGGCCGACCTGGTGGCGGTGATGGCGGCGGCGGGTTTGCATGCGCGCCTTCTGGGGCGGCCGGTCGTCTTCCGGCGGCTGCGCCAGGCCTCGGGTCTCATCATGGCCGGGCTGGGCGTGGGATTGCTGGCGGCGCGGCGGGCCTGAAAGCCCGGAAAACTGGGGTTTGCCGCGCGCCCATGTTTACAGGGGCGGACCGAGCCACGACACACTTCCGCGTTTTGGGAATCGGGCGTAACGTCCCGACCGTTTGTCATCGAACGGCCGTTTCCGTCCTTCGAAGGGGTGGCCGGCATCAAACCAACGGGGAGTTTGGAGCGTGGAAGATCAAGTGAATAACGGTACCAGCCGCCGCTCGTTTTTGACGGGCGCGACGCGGAGCGCCAGCGTATTGGCGTTGAGCCCGCTTCTGGCCAGCATGGTCACCAGCGCGCCCGCCGCGGCGGCGACCGCCA
>JAFKFF010000381.1 GCA_017307315.1 Alphaproteobacteria bacterium | reverse complement strand
TGGTGCGCCGCGCCGCCATCGGCGCCAAGGAAGACGAACATGCCCTGCCCCTGATGGTGATCCAGCTTGTGGGCCGCGAGGCCGAATGGATTTCCAAGGGCGCGCGGCTGGCCGAACAGGCCGGCGCGGACATCATTGACTTTAATATGGGATGTCCCGCCAAGGAGGTGACCGGCGCGCTGTCGGGCTCGGCCCTGATGCGCGACGAGGAATTGGCGGCACGGCTGGTCGGGGCCGCGGTCGAAGGCACCAGCCGTCCGGTCACCTTGAAGATGCGCCTGGGCTGGGACGCGCACTGGCAGAACGCGCCGGAGATCGCGGCACGCGCCGAGCAATTGGGGGTCAAGGCCATTACCGTGCACGGCCGCACCCGGCAGCAATTCTACAAGGGCAAGGCCGACTGGCGCGCCGTCGCCGCGGTCAAGCAGGCGGTGAAAATTCCGGTCATCGTCAATGGCGACATTGTCGATGCCGAAAGCGCACGCACCGCGTTGGCACAGTCGGGCGCGGATGCGATCATGATCGGCCGCGGCAGCTACGGCCGGCCATGGATTGCATCCAGCCTGGGAAGAACGCTGGCCGGTCATGCGCCGATGACGGAGCCCGATGCGCGCACCCGCCTCGCCATCCTGTTGGAACATTTGTCAGCTTCGTTGAAATTTTACGGCGACGCGCTCGGGCTGCGGGTCTTCCGAAAACACCTGGGCTGGTATGTGGAAAATGGCCCCCTCGGCACGCCTGCAACACGCCGTGCGGCCAAGGCAACACTGTGCCGGATCGAAAATGCCGCCCTGCTGGAGAAGGCGATCGTCAATTTTTGGCGGGATCCGGCTCTTGTCGCGCCGTCCGCCAGCCCTATGTAAAACATCTGTAAAGACCCCGATCTTTGGTAGGCCGGCCCTTACAATCTTCGGCCTCCCTCCTATGTAAATCATCCGTAAAGACCGGATCGCGGGTGGGTTTTGCTTTTGCGACAGGTTGGGGATCGGCGCGGCTTCTGGTAGGAGAGCGCCCAAATCGGGGCCGGCATCGCCGGAATTTTGAGGGGAATTCATGGTGCGCAACTTATCGGTGATGATGGCGGTCGTGGCCGTTCTCGCGGCCTGCAGCCCGCCGCAACAGCAGCCGCAGATGACTCCCATGGCGGGGTTCATCGTCGTCAAGGAGCAACCGGTCCAGCTCACCACGGAGCTGCCCGGCCGCACCAACCCGACGGCGGTATCCGAAATCCGCCCCCAGGTGTCCGGCATCATCAAGGCTCGCCTCTTCACCGAGGGCAGCGTGGTGAAAGTGGGACAACCGCTCTACCAGATCGACCCGGCGCCTTATCAGGCTGCCTATGACAGCGCGGCGGCGACCCTGACCGCCGCCAAGACCAAGGCCACCCGTTTCGCCGAACTGCTGAAGGCCAGCGCCATCGCGCCCCAGGACAATGACAATGCCCAGGCCGCCTATCAGCAGGCGCGCGCCAATGCGGACGCGGCGCGCATCAACCTCGCCTATACCCACATCGTCTCGCCGATCAACGGCCGCATCGGCGCCTCCAGCGTGACCGAAGGCGCGCTGGTCACCGCCAATCAGGCAACCTCGCTCGCCACGGTTTCGACCCTGGATCCGATCTATGTCGATATCGATCAATCCTCGTCGGAGTTGCTGGCTCTGGAACGTGCGGCGCAGAACGGCCAGATCAATCGCGGCGGTCCGCTGACGGCCGAAGTCACCCTGACCCTCGACGACGGCAGCGTCTATCCGATCAAGGGCAAGCTGCAGTTCACCGACGTGACGGTCGATCCCACCACCGGCACGGTGCGGCTGCGCGCGCTGTTCCCCAACCCCAACAATTTCCTCCTGCCAGGCCTTTATGTCCGCGCCACAGTCAACCAGGGCACCGATCCGCACGGCATCCTGGTGCCGCAGCTGGCGGTCGGCCGCACGCCCAAAGGCGAACCCACCGTCCTGGTGGTGGACGGCCAGAACATGGCGCGCCTGCGCATGATCAAGACCGCGCGTGCGGTGGACGGGAACTGGCAGGTGGTCGACGGCCTGAAAGCCGGCGACAAGGTGATCGTGCAGGGCCTGCAGGGCATCCGCCCCGACATGAAGGTCAATCCGATGCCGGCCCAGACCGCGCCCGCGCAAGGCGGTCCGGCACCCGCGGCTCAACCGGTTCCCGGCAAATAAGGAGCGTTCATGTCGCTGTCGCGCTTCTTCATCGACCGGCCGGTCTTCGCCTGGGTCATTGCCATCGTCATCATGCTGGCGGGTGGCATTGCCGCCTTCAGCCTGCCGATCGAGCAATACCCCACCATCGCCCCCCCGGCGGTGGCGGTGAACGCCATGTATCCGGGCGCGGACGCGGCAACGGTGCAGAATTCGGTCACCCAGGTGATCGAACAGCAGCTGACCGGCCTCGATAATCTTCTCTACTTCTCGTCCTCGTCCAATTCGGACGGCTCGGTGGCGATCACCGCCACCTTCGCGCCGGGCACCAATGCCGACATCGCCCAGGTGCAGGTCCAGAACAAGGTCCAGCAGGCGGTGGCGCAGCTGCCCAGCCAGGTGCAGCAGCTGGGCGTGACGGTTGCCAAGGCCCAGACCAACTTCCTTCTGGTCGTGGCCATGTATGACGACAGCGGCCGCTACACCACGCTCGACGTCTCCAACTTCATGGCCTCGCGCATGCAGGACCAGCTCAGCCGCGTCACCGGCGTGGGCAATATCCAGAGCTTCGGCGCGCAATATGCGATGCGCATCTGGCTCGACCCCTACAAGTTGCACAATTTCGGCTTGCAGCCGTCGGACATCCGCGCCGCCGTCCAGGCGCAGAACGTCCAGGTCTCGGCCGGTTCGATCGGCGGCCAGCCCGCGGTCCCCGGCCAGGCGATGAACGCCACCGTCACCGCTCAGTCCCAGCTTCAGACCCCCGAACAGTTCCGCAACATCATCCTGAAGACGACGCCCGATGGCGCTGTCGTCCATCTGTCGGATGTCGCCCGCGTCGAACTGGGCGGCGACAATTACGCCGTGATCAGCGAGATGAACGGTTATCCGGCCGCCGGCTTCGCCATCATGCCCGCCCCCGGCGCCAATGCGCTCAAGCTGGTGGACGCGGTGAAGGCGCGCGCGCTGGCGATGGAGCCGACCTTTCCGCCGGGCATGAAGCTGATCTTCCCGGTCGACAACACCGAATTCATCCGCCTGTCCATCAAGGACGTGGTCAAGACCCTGATCGAAGCGATCCTGCTGGTCGTGCTGGTCATGTACGTCTTCCTGCAAAACTGGCGCACCACCCTGGTGCCGGCGGTGGCGGTGCCGGTGGTGCTTCTGGGCACCTTCGGCGTCCTGGCGGCGGTGGGATATTCGATCAACACATTGACCCTTTTTGCCCTTGTGCTGGTAATCGGCCTTCTGGTCGACGACGCCATCGTGGTGGTGGAAAATGTCGAGCGCATCATGCGCGAGGAAGGCCTGCCGCCGCGCGAGGCCACCTTGCGCTCGATGCAGGAAATCACCGGCGCCCTGATCGGCATCGGGTTGGTGCTGACGGCGGTGTTCCTGCCGATGGCCTTCTTCGGCGGGTCGACCGGCGTGATCTACCGCCAATTCTCGGTCACCATCGTCTCGGCCATGTCGCTATCGATCATGTGCGCCTTGATCCTGACGCCGGCGCTTTGCGCCACCCTGCTCAAGCCGATCGAAGGCGGGCATCATCAGCATGCCGGCGGCCTGCTTGGCCGCTTCTTCACCTGGTTCAACGCCAGCTTCGACGCCACCCGCGATGCCTATCACCGCAATCTCGGATCGGTGCTGAGTCGCCCGAAAACCGTCATGGCCTTCTATGCCTTGATCGTGCTGGTCATGGCGGGCCTGTTCTATCGTTTGCCGACCGGCTTTCTGCCCGACGAAGACCAGGGCTTCATCATCAACCTGATCAACCTGCCCTCGGGCACTACCCAGCCCAAGACCCTGTCGGTCGCCCGTCAGGTCTCCAACCATTACCTCAAGGACGAAGCCAAGAATGTCGACATGGTGTTCACCGTGGCCGGCTTCAGCTTCCTGGGTGTCGGCCAGAATGCCGGCATCACCTTTGCCCGCCTGCGCCCGTGGGAAGAGCGCCCCGGCAGCGAAAGAAGCGCATCCATGATCGCGCGGCGCGCCTTCATGAGCTTCATGCGCATTCCCGACGCCCAGGTCTTCCCCATCGTGCCGCCTTCGGTGCCGGAACTGGGCATCGCTACCGGCTTCGACCTGCAGATGGAAGATCGCGGCAATCTCGGCCATCAAGGCCTGATCCAGGCCCGCAACATGCTTTTGGGAATGGCGGCGCAGAACCCGCTGCTGGCCGGCGTGCGCCCGGCCAGCCTGGACGACACCCAGCAGCTTCACATCGACATCGATCAGGCCAAGGCCAATACGCTGGGCATCTCCACCGCCGATATCGACTCCACCTTGTCGGCTGCCTGGGGCAGTTCCTTCATCAACAACTTCATCGATCACGACCGCGTCAAGCGCGTCTATATGCAAG
>JAFKFF010000380.1 GCA_017307315.1 Alphaproteobacteria bacterium | reverse complement strand
GCCAGGACTAGCGCTGCGCTTTCAGATAACCGCGCAAGCCCGCGCGCGAAAATCCCAGCAGCGGCCGCGCCAGATTCAGATCGGCAAAAGCCGGCACGGGAAAGGGCGCCAGCCGCCGCATCGCCGAAAGGCCATCCAAACCGCTGCCCCGCCCCAGGCGCAGCAGAAAAGTTTCCGCCTGATCGTCCAAAGTGTGCCCGACATAGAGCGTGGCGAGGCCATGCTGGCGCATCCACGCCCCCATCAGGCCATAACGCGCATCGCGGGCGGCGGCTTCGACGCCCGAACGGGGCGCGGAGCCCTTGCGGGTCAGAATATGCGCCTCGAGGCCCGCCTTGCGGGCAAAGCCCAAGGCCTTGCGCGCTTCGCCGACCGAACCGGCGCGCAAGGCATGATCCACGATCAGCGCGACGGGCGGCGGCAGACCCTGCGCCCGCGCCCAACCGGCCAGAAGATGCATCAGGGCTAAGGAATCCCCGCCACCGGACAGCGCCACCGCGCCCGGCCAGGGCGGCCCCAGCGCCGCCATTGCCTCGGCGAACGCTTCGGACGAAGGCGGCCGAAGCCTTTCCGGTTCAGCGGCAGGCGGCCTTGCGCGCGCTGGCGGCGGCGTCGAGCGTCTGGGGCGCGGCTTTGGGATATTTGGTCTTGAGGGCGGCAAGGGTGGTGCATCCTCCGCTGGTCTGTCCCTGGGCGATCAGGGACTGTCCCATCTTCAACATGCTGTCGGGGCTGCGGATACTGTCGGGATATTTCTTGATCTGCTCGGCGAAGGACCGGCTGGCGGTCGCATAATCCTTCTGCACATAGGCGATGTCGCCGATCCAGTAGAGCGCCTGGGCGGAAAGATCCTTGTCGTCCGGATTGGCGTCGGCATAGCCGCGGAAGGCGGCGCTGGCTTCGGTATATTGCGCCTTGGCGAGCAAATTCATCGCCCGATCATACTGGGCGGTGCCGCCCGCGACGGCGCGGGGTGGCGGCGCGGTCATCGCGGCGCCGTTCGATGGTCCGCTGTTCATCGGCAAGGTGCCCAAGGTGCCGGGCGGGCGGCCCAGCTGCTGCGGCGCGCCGGCGGGCGGCGGGCCGTTGAAGCCCTGATCGTTGCCGCCGGCGCCCAGCGGCGGCAGCGGCGAGCCGGGCTGATAGCTTTGGAAATTGCCGCCGGCGGGGGCGGGCATGGCGCTTCCGGCGGCGCCGCAATTCAGGCCCTGCTCGCCCGCGTCGGCGCCCAGCTGCTGTGCCGACAGCATGCAAAGGCGATAGGCGAAGTCCTTCTGCTGGGCGTCGATCTGCTGACGCAGTTGTTGAATCTGGTGCGAGAGATCCTCATTGGCCCCGGTGGCGGAAGACAGGCTCTGGGTCAGGCCTCGCACCCGGTCTTCCAGCTGCTGGACCCGGCCGTTGAGCTGGCTGATCTGCGAATCCTGCCCGTCCTCATGCGCCTGGCGGGCGGCCTTGACCTCGTCGCTTTCGCCGAAGAGCTGGGCCTGGGCCGGCAGCGCGGTGACCACCGCGCCCGAAAGCATCAAACCGAGAGTGAAAAGGGCTGCGCGCGTTTTCATAGCCGATCCCTGAACAAGCAATGCCGAACCAAAATCTTATCGCCGGATGCGCTCTAGCAAAGAAAAAGGGCGCGAGTGCGACCACCCGCGCCCCTTTATCCGACTTTCAAGCGGCGATCACGAAGCCGCGCCACCCGTGATGACGCTGACGCCGCGGCGATTCTGCGACCAGCAATCCTCGCCGGATTCGGTGCAGATCGGGCGTTCCTTGCCGTAGGACACCGTCTCCAGGCGGTCGGCCGGGACGCCCTGGGCCACCAGGAATTCCTTCACCGCATTGGCGCGGCGCGCGCCAAGCGCAAGGTTATATTCGCGGGTGCCACGCTCGTCGCAATGGCCTTCGATGGTCAGGCGCACCGAGGGATAGCGCGCCAGCCAGGCCGCCTGCTTGGACAGGGTGCCGCGGTCGGAATCCTCGATATTGTATTGGTTCAGGGCGAAGTGGACCGTGTCGCCCACATTGACCTTAAAGTCCTGGGCGCTGCCCGGCAGGATGCCGGTCTGGACCGGGGCGGCTGCCGGCGGCGGCGGCGGCGCGGGCGGCGGCGCGGTGCTGGCGGCTTCCTGCTTGTGGGTGCAAGCGGCGAGCAGCAACGCGCCCGACAGGGCGGCAAATTTCAAGCTGCTGGAAAATCTGATCATGGCAATGGGTCTCCCGAGAAAGTGAAGGCAGCGGCGGGTCAAATACGCATCCGAAGGCGAAACGTACAAAACGGCAAAAAGAGCCAAATTTTGGGCGGATATGCCCTCCGAATCACTAATGCGGAGTTTAGAGTTCCCCCCGAATTTTCCAATCCAGCAACCGGCGAGGTGCGTGAAAATACCGCCGTTCCCCGCGTCCGGCCCCATCCTGCCGGGCTCGCGCGGCATTTTTCAAGTAAAATCCTTGAAAAATATGGACTTACTGGATGAGCGGCGACCAGGCGGGATCGGAAGCGTCGCCCGGCGCCATCACCCGCTGCTCGTTCCGCCCTGTGACATCGACAGACCAGATCTGCGATCCGCGGTTGTTTGATGCTTCCCGCGAGAACATCAGCACCCGGCCGTTGGGCGCCCAGGTGGGGCCTTCGTCGTGATAGGCGTTGGTGAGCATGCGCTCGCCCGAGCCGTCCGGGCGCATCACCCCGATGGTGAAATGCGAGCCCTGCTGCTTGGTGAAGGCGATGAGATCGCCGCGCGGGCTCCAGACCGGCGTGCCGTTCTCGCCCGCCCCGAAGCTGATGCGCTTCTGCCCCGAACCGTCCGCGTTCATCACATAGATCTGCTTGGAGCCGCCGCGATCAGATTCGAACGTGATCTGCCGGCCGTCCGGCGAGAAGGACGGCGCGCTGTCGATGGCCGGATCGCTGGTCAGCCGCATCACCGCGCGCGAGCGCAGGTCCATCACATAGATGTCGGAATTGCCGCCATTCTCCAAGGTGAGCGCCACCCGGTTGCCGTCGGGCGAAAAGCGCGGCGAGAAGGTCATGTTGGGGAAATTGCCCAGCTCTTCCTGCCGGCCGGTCTCCAGGTCGAACAGATACACATGCGGCTTGGTGGCGATATAGGACATGTAGGCGATCATCTGCGCCGTGGGATTGAAGCGCGGCGTCAGCACCAGATAGTCGCCCTTGGTCAGGAAGATGGGATTGGCGCCATCCTCGTCCATCACCGCCAGGCGCTTGATGCGCTTTGTCGCCGGGCCGGATTCGGCGATGAAGACGATGCGGGTGTTGAAATAACCCTTCTCGCCCGTCACACGCTCATAGATGGCGTCCGACACCATGTGCGCCACGCGGCGCCAGTTGCCCGGCTGGGTGAAGAATTGCTGCCCCAGCATCTGGCTTTCGCCATAGACGTCCCAGAGGCGGAAATCGACACGCAGGCGCCCGTCGGGCTGCAGGACCACCTGCCCCGCGACCAGGCCTTGCGCGCTGATGGCGCGCCAGCTCTGGAAAGTGGGCGCGACGTTGATGTTGGTGATGTGCTCGACAAAGGCCTTGGGATCGATCGAGCGGAAGAGGCCGGAGCGGGTCAGGTCGGCGCGGATGACGCTGGCGATATTGGCCCCCATCTGGGCCTGGGCCGGATCGGTGGCGACCATGTCGGGAATGGCGATGGGAAGCGGCTGGGCGTTGCCCTGGGTCACATCCACCTGAAGCGCCGCCGCCGCCGGCAGGGGCGCCAGCGCCGTCAGGAACAGACCGCAGATCAGCAGGAACTTCCTCATCACATTCTCCAAAGACTTATCGCGCAACCTGGTTCCCGAAACGGGCCATTTTGCGGCGTCATTGATTCATCATCTGGCGCGGGTCGAAGCGCAACGGATTGATTTCGCGCCACTGGCTGTAGCGGTCGGCCGGCAGCCGGTAGGGTTGACACTGATAGATGGCGCGCCGCGCCGCTTCCGCCGCGGCGCGGGTATAGGGATTGCCCGACGACAGCGCATCGGATGTGGCGCGGCCCGGCGTGCCGTCGGGATTGAGGGAAAGATCGAAATCCACCACCAGGTCGTTGGCGTTGGGCGCGCCCACCGGCGGGCTCCAGCAGCGATAGATTTGACTCTTGAGCGCATCGGCCAGGTCCGCCGTCATGGCATTGGCGGCGCCGATGCCCTGCACCACGCGCGGACCGGTCTTGGCGTTGGGCGGGGTCTTGGGCGGGGTGGTGAGCTTGTTGAGCAGCGCCGCGAAATCCTGGCTGGTATTCTTCTTCGGCTTCGGCTTGGCCTGTTCCGGCGGCTTGGGCGGCGGCGGTTCTTCTTTTTTCGGCTCGGGCTGGATCTTGATTTCCGGCATGGGCGCGTCGGGCGCCGGCTCGACCTCCTGCAGATCGGGCGGCGGCGGCTCGTCCAGCACCGGTTCGGGAATGTCGATCGTCTGCGGTTCGGGCGCCGGCGGCGGCGCCATCGCCTGGACATTGGTTTCTTCGGTGACGGTGATGAGATCGACCGGCACCGCATGGGTCACGGGCGTGATGTCCAACATC
>JAFKFF010000379.1:4587-6891 GCA_017307315.1 Alphaproteobacteria bacterium | reverse complement strand
GGACTTCCCGGCCATGACGGTGCCGGTTTACGCGGCCGCGCCGGTCGAGCGCGCCAATATCTTCTCGCGGCTGTGGAATCGGTATTTCGGGAAGCGCTGATAGAGGTCATGGCGGGGCGCTTCCTCACCCTGGAAGGCGGCGAGGGGAGCGGCAAGTCCACCCAATGCAAGCGGCTGGCCGCGGCCCTGGAGGCCAAAGGCATCGCCGTCGTCACCACGCGCGAGCCCGGCGGCTCGCCCGGGGCGGAGGAAATCCGCGCGCTTCTGGTCAACGGCGCGCCGGGGCGATGGGATGCGCTCACCGAAACGCTTCTGGTCTATGCCGCGCGCGCCGACCATGTCGGCCGTACCATCGGGCCCGCGCTTCTGGCCGGGAAATGGGTGATTTCGGATCGCTTCACCGATTCCACCTACGCCTATCAAGGCTCGGGCAGGGGCCTTCAGCGCGAAACCATCCGGCGCATCGACTCGGTGGTGCTCGACGACTTCAAGCCGGATTTCACCCTGGTGCTCGATATCGATGTCGAAACCGGGCTCGGCCGGGCTGGCGCGCGGGGCAACAGTGAATCCCGCTTCGAGAATTTCGACCGGGATTTTCACGAACGCTTGCGCCAGGCCTTTGTGGACATCGCCCGGCGCAATCCCGACCGCTGCGCCCTGATCGACGCCGCGCAAGACGAAAATGCCGTTGCCGAAGCGATCTGGGCGGCGGTGGCGCGCCGGTTTGGGTTATAGTGGCCCATGGCCAAACGAAGCCGCGCCGGCGAACCGGATGAAAGCGACCGCATCGAAGGTTTTCCCCATCCCAGGGAGACCGCCCTGTTGCTTGGCCAGGACCTTGCGCTGTCGCGGGCTGCGCGCGCCCTTCGCGGCGGCAAGCCCCCGCAAGGCTGGCTGATCTCCGGCCCGCCGGGCATCGGCAAGGCCACCTTGGCCTATCGCATCGCCCGCTACCTTCTCAGCCATGGCGCCCGCGACACGGGGCCCGCCGATCTTTCGGTGGCGGCCAATGATCCCGATGCCATCCAGGTCGCCGCCAATTCGCATCCCGGCCTTCTGGTCTTGAAGCGCCGCGTCAATGAAAAGACCGGCAAGCTGATGAGCGAATTGCCGGTGGACGAAGTGCGAAAGCTCACCGGCTTCTTCGGCATGACGTCGGGCGCGGGCGGCTGGCGGGTCGCCATCGTCGATACCGCCGACGACATGAATGCGAACGCGGCCAATGCGCTTCTGAAGCTTTTGGAAGAGCCGCCCGCGCGCGCGGTTCTTATCCTTCTCGCCAACCGGCCCGGCCAGCTTTTGCCCACGATCCGGTCGCGCTGCCAGCGGCTGGAGTTGCGGCCTCTGGACGACGCCACAGTGGCGGATGCGCTGAAGGCTTATCTTCCGGAGACCGATCCGGCGGAGCGCCAGTCTTTGGCGCGCCTCTCCGGCGGATCAATCGGCGCGGCCCTCAACCTTGCCAGCGGCGAGGGACGCGAGCTTGCCGGCGAAGCCGACCGGCTGATCGAAAATGCCGCCATGCCCGACACGCTGGCGCTGCTCGCGCTGGGCGACCGGCTCTGGCGCATGAAGGACGGCTTGCCCCGTTTCGGCGATTTCCTGCTGGAGGCGCTGGGCGCGCGCATCCGGATGAAGGCGCGCGCCCCGGGCGCGCATCTGGAACGGTGGACGGCGCTCCTGAGCCGTCTGGAGAACGGCTTTTCCCGCGCCCAGGGCCTTAACCTGGAACCGCGCCAGACCATTCTCAGCGCGGCGCGCGACCTGGCCCAGACGGCGCGGCGCGCGGGCCCGCTCGCATGACCATGCTGGTCGACAGCCATTGCCATCTGGATTTTCCCGATTACGCGGGTGACGTCGACGGCGTGGTCGCGCGCGCCCGCGCCGCCGGTGTCGGGACCTGTCTCAGCATCGGCACCGAACTGGCGCGCTTTGCCGGCGTCCGCGCGGTGGCGGAAAAATTTCCCGACGTCTGGTGCAGCGTGGGTGTGCATCCGCATGAGGCAGAAAAGGAGTTGCTGACGGATGCGGGCCCGCTTCTCGCCGAAACTTCTCATCCCAAAGTGGTGGGGATCGGCGAAACCGGATTGGATTATTATTACGAGCATTCCCCGCGCGAGCCCCAGATCGCGAATTTCCGGGCGCATATCGATGCGTCGCGGCGCTCCGGCCTTCCCCTGATCGTTCACACCCGCGATGCGGATGACGACACCATCAAGGTGCTGGAAGAAGAGATGGAACGGGGACGCTTCCCTGGCCTGATCCACTGTTTTACCGGCACGCAAAGGCTGGCCGATGCGGCGC
>JAFKFF010000379.1:0-4569 GCA_017307315.1 Alphaproteobacteria bacterium | reverse complement strand
TCTCGGTGTCGGGGATCGCGACCTTCAAGAATTCGACCGCCTTGCGCGAAGTGTTGCAAACCGTGCCGCTGGACAGGCTTCTTGTGGAAACCGATGCTCCTTTTCTTGCGCCGGTGCCGCATCGGGGGAAGACCAACGAGCCGGCCTTTGTGGTGCACACCGCGAAAATGCTGGCCGATCTCAAAGGCGTCAGCGAAACGGCGCTTGCCGCCGCGACGACGGAAAACTTCTTCCGACTCTTCTCCAAGGTGGAACGGCCGAAATGAGGGCCGCGGACATGCTGGAAGTGCGGATCCTGGGCTGTGGCTCTTCCGGCGGCGTGCCGCGCCTGGGAGGACCGGACGAGGGCGGCAATTGGGGAGACTGCGATCCCGCCAATCCCAAGAACCGCCGCCGCCGCTGTTCGATCCTGATCAAGCGCAAGGTGCCGGCGGGCGAAACCCGCGTGCTGGTCGATACAGCGCCGGACCTGCGCGAACAGCTTCTGGATGCCCGCATCGGCCGTCTGGACGGGGTTCTGATTACCCATGACCATGCCGATCAAACCCATGGCATGGACGATCTTCGCGCCATCGCCCTCAACAGCGGCAAGCGCACCGACGTGTGGTGCGATCAGGCGACCTGGAAAAGCCTGATGACCAAATTCGGCTATTGCTTCGTCCAGCCGCCGGGCAGCGACTATCCGCCCATCCTCAATGCCCATGAAATCCGCGAGCCTTTCCGGCCGTTCGCGATCGCCGGGGCGGGGGGGCCGGTACCGGTGCTTGCCTTCGCGCAAGGCCATGGCCAGATCCGCAGCCTGGGCTTCCGGTTCGGGCCGATAGCCTATTCCAGTGATGTGGACGCATTGGACGACGCGGCGCTTGCCGCCCTGGAGGGGGTGGAATGCTGGATCGTGGATGCGCTGCGCCGCACGCCGCACCCCAGCCACGCTCACCTGGGAAAAAGCCTGCAATGGATTGATCGGGTGAAGCCCAGGCGCGCCATCCTCACCAACATGCATCTGGACATGGATTATGAAACGCTGCAGCGCGAACTTCCCCAGGGGGTAGAGCCCGCGTTCGACGGTCTTTGCCTGGCGCTTCCGGCACCATAAAGTTTACACCCCTCGCAGGGAACGTGCTATAAGGGAACCGAGGTTTTGTCATGCGAACCTGGGAGGTTTGTGATGAAGCATCTTTCCTTGATCACCATATTGTTCGTTTCCGCCATGGCATTGCCGGCCGTCGCCGCACCGCTTCGCGGCATTGCGCCCGACAAGCCGGTCGACAATTTGACCTTCATCTACAATACCGATCCGGCGCTGCAATGCTTCCGCACGGCCTCTGACGGCACCGATCTGAAAGACGGATTGGAGCATTGCAACATCGCGGTGCTCGATCCGATGATGAGTTATCGCGCCGAGACTTTCGTCAATCGCGGCATCATTCGCTACGACATGGGCGACCATGCCGGCGCGCTGAACGATTTCAGCAACGCGCTGCAATACAATCCGGCATTGGGCGATGCCTATCTCAACCAGGCGCTGGTCCTGGTGGCGGAAAAGCGGCCCGCTGAGGCCATGGCCGCCGTCAATCAAGGCATCGCCCTGGGCGCGACCAACCTTCAACTGGCCTATTACAGCCGCGCGATGGTCGCCGATGATGCCGGCCATTATGCGCAGGCCTATCGCGATTACCGGCAGGCATTGCGCATCAAACCGGATTATGCGCCGGCACAGCGTCAGCTGGAGCGCTTCAAGGTCGTACCGAAAGGGACGGCAACCCAATGAAGCCCGCCGGCGCGGTTCTCGGCTGCGCTGGGCTTCTGTTTCTTGCCGCGCCCGCCGAGGCTGTTGTAACCGTGGTGGGCGCCGGCATGGCACATGACTGCTTTGCCGCCGCCAAGGCGGGGATCGATCCCAGGGGGGCGATCGCCGTCTGCGACATGGCGCTGGCGGAGGAGACGCTCGGTCCCCATGCCCGCGCGGGCACTTATATCAATCGCGCGGTGATGAAGTCCGCGCTGGGCCGCATCGGCGATGCGATGGCGGACTATAATTCCGGCCTTAAGATCGATCCCGAACTCGGCGACGGTTATGTCGATCGCGGCGCGGCGCTGATCATGCTCAAGCGTTACGACGAGGCGATGGCGGACATCAACAAGGGCATCGCGCTGGGTCAGACTTACGACCATGTCGGCTATTACAATCGCGGCGTTGCCGAATTCTATCTCGGGCGGATCGCCGAATCCTATTTCGATTTCCGCAAGGCGCTCGAGATCGCGCCGGATTTTCAGCCCGCGCATGAGCAACTCAAGAATTTCGTGGTGACGCGCAGGACCGTGCCGGCCGGGCAGGGCGGTGAGGCGCCCTAGCCGCACGCCCACTCGCCTGCGGCCGCCGGCGTGCTATAGTCGCGGTTCATGACCGCGCTCAATCTCGACGAATCCAAGGAACTGATCCGCCTCTACGAAACGCTCACGCTCGCGGTGGAGCGCGCGTCGTCCGCGATGCACATGCATGGCATGGACTCCGAAAAATTCGCCGTCGAGGACGGCAAATGCGTGGAGATCTGGAGCCGCATCCGCGCCCTGATCGAGAAAAAGCGCGCCTGAGCTCCAAAGATCGGTCCAAATTCCATGAACGACGCGATACGCCATTATGACGAATTGCTGGCCGCGCATTACAGCTGGATGGTCGGCGTTCCGTTCGAAGAGAAGGTCGCCGAGCAAAAGGCGTTGCTGAAGGAACTGGGCCTGGGAAAGGGCCATGGCGCCGCGATCGACCTGGGCGCCGGGCCCGGCTACCAGTCGGCCGCGCTGGCCGATCTGGGCTATGCGCCGGTGATCGCGGTCGATACCAGCCGCGTGCTGCTGGACGAGCTTCTGGCCCGCATAGGCCCACGGCCGGTCGAAACCGTGCTGGACGATATGTGCGGTTTCCTGGCCCGTGCCACGCCGGCAAGCGTCGCGGCCATCGTCTGCATGGGCGATGCGCTCACGCATCTGCCGTCCCATGCGGACGTGTCCGGTCTTCTGGCAAGCGCCGCAGCAGCGCTGGCGCCCGGCGGCCGGTTGATCTTGACCTTCCGGGACATGTCGGAGCCGCTCGCGGGCCTGGACCGCTTCATCCCGGTCCAGAGCGATGCCGGCCGCGTCATGGTCTGCTTTCTGGAATATGAGCCTGACACCGTGGTGGTCCACGATCTGATCCATGAGCGCGGCGACACCGGCTGGACCATGCATAAGAGCTGCTACCGCAAGCTTCGGATTTCTTCCAGCGACGTGGCGCGTCAGCTCGAGCGCGCGGGGCTCACCGTGGACGTCGATCGCGCGGCGGCACGGATGTGGGCGATCAGCGCCTCCAAGGCGGGGTGAGAATGTCCATAGCCAATCCGGCCTCGGCTGTATTTTGGTGGTAATTATTGGCAATTGTATACTTGACAAACGCAAGTTGGTACTTTAGATGAATTCTAGACAGGCCGACATTGAGGCGGTGGTGGATTTGGTTGCCCACCAGCTCAACCGCTGGGAAGAAAGCGCCCACGGCGACCGCGAAGGTGCTCTAGAGCTACTGCTGGCCGTCGCGAGCAGCGGCAGTGCCCAAGAGATACTTGCCTGCCCCGCTCAGTTGGCGGACCACCTCCGTACACGCCTGAGCCAAGTCCGCTAGTTGGTCGTGGCTGATTGTGATGGAGTTTTGCTCGTAGCTGGTTTTGTCCTCATTCGGATCTAGCTTTGTGAATTGGTAGGCCTCTTTCTCTGGCCAATATTCTGTCAGGAGGCCGTGAACTAGGTAGTGCCTGATAACATCAATATTTTTGATGCTGTCGCATATAGCGGCCATGAACTCGGTCATTTCGGCCAATTCTGGCTTATTGCGGAAGCACTTCCCGATTAATTCCAGACGGACGCTGAGCCTTCGTGGCGGCTCTTTTTGAGAAGAATGACCGCCAAAGTCTTCGATCAAATTGCTGCATATTTGAGCGATTAAGGAGTCAATCGTTCCGTAGCGGACTACTATGGCTCCAATAACGTGATAAAATTGGACTTCAACGTGTTTTGGCATTGGAGTCGGCATGGCCAAGTCCCTCAGCGAAGATGACGTTCTGCGGAAGATGCTGAAAACGCCACCCAAGCCCTTCACGCCCAAAGCGAAAGCTAAAACGAGTCGCGGCGCACAAGATGAGGCTGCTAAAAAGAAGCCGCCTAAACAGGGCTAGCCAGTCAGCGGCTTGCCCTGACCGGTGATTGGATTCCAACCGGTGAGGTATTCACGTGTCCATTGAAACAACTCAAGCTCCTGAGTCACGTCCCCGTCAGTATCATCTCGAAACTGGTAATACGCCTTCCCCAATCTCTCTAAGAACCGTTCTTGAAAAGTTGGATCGGATTCATTCAGAGTTTGAACGACGCAAGCGGTTAGGGCTGCCACCCCCCGCTTGGCACGATGTAATTCCGTAAGTTTCTCAGTCATCATTGCCTCCCTTTCGCCAAGCCCTTTTACCCCAAAACTGGCGACGAAATGGCGTGATTTCATAGCCGCGAGCAATGCGCCAGCGGATGAAGCCCACGGCCCGTTGCCTAATG
>JAFKFF010000378.1 GCA_017307315.1 Alphaproteobacteria bacterium | reverse complement strand
TCGCCGACCGCGCGGGAGAAGGCCAACAGGTAGGCTGCTGTGACGCCGGAGAACGCCGCGGGAATGATAACCGAAAACGCCATTCGCCACCGGCTCATGCCCAGCCCCAGAGCACCTTCGCGCAGGCTCATTGGGACGGCGCGCATGGCGTCCTCGCTGATGGACACCACGTAGGGCAGGATCATGATGCCCATCACGAAGCCTGGGATCAGGAGATTGAAGCCCGACAGTCCAGGGATGAGCTGCTTGGCCAGAGGCGTCACGAACAGCAGGGCGAAATACCCGAACACAACAGTCGGAACGGCCGCGAGCAGTTCCAGGATCGGCTTGAGGGCTTCACGCAGGCCTGGGCGGGCGAACTCGCTCATGTAAACCGACAGCACTAGGCCGAGCGTCGTGGCCACCGCCATGGCGATCCCGGCCGCCCAGAGCGTGGCGGTGAGTAGGGGAAGAATGCCATAGCGGGCGTTCGTAAAGGCCGGCGTCCACTCGGTGTCAGTCAAAAAATCGAGCAGCGGAACTTGACGGAAGAACATCCAGGATTCGGAAACGAGAACCCAAACGATGGCTGCGGTGATCGCGACCGAGAGGATCGCACAAGCGCAAAGTACGACTTCCATGACGCGGGACAGAAGCCGACCCCGAAGTAGAAACGGGTCGCTCTGCAACGCCTGAAAGGTCGACGGATTGAGATCAAGCGTCGTCATGGCCAGCCTTGGGAAGGAAGGCGGCGAAGCCGACGAGCTTCGCCGCTCTGAACTCACCTATTTCGTCGCCGCCGGGCCGGCGTTCGCCGCATCGGACAGCAACTCCTGCATCGTCACGCCGATCTTGGACCCGCCGCCGAAGTAGGTTCCCGTCTTGCGCGCATCGAACTTGGCCAGCGCCAAGGTGTAGGCCTCCGCAGGCAGCGGCACATAGCCGACTTCGCCCACCAGCTTCTCGCTCTCTGCCGGGTTGAAAGCAAACTTGATGAATTCGCGGACGTGTGGCCGCTCGTCGGCGTACTTCTTGTTCACATAGTAGAACAGGGGCCGCGACAACGGCTGGTAGGTCGCATCGCGCGCGGCCTGAACCGATGGCAGAACGCACTTGCCGTCCGCTTGGCGGATAGGGACCGGCTTCACCTTTCCGGCGTTCTCGGTCACATAGGCCAAGCCGAGATAGCCCAGCGCATCCTTGTCGCCCGAAACGCCCGTGATCGTGACGTTGTCGTCCTCGGTGGCCGTATAATCACCGCGGGACTCGTGCTCTTTCCCGTTAATCGCCGCGGTGAAGTAGTCGAAGGTCCCGGAATCGGTGCCGGCGCCGAACAGCTTCAGAGGTTCGTTCGGCCAGGAAGCCCTTACCTGCTTCCAGGTCGTAACCTTGCCCTGCGCGCCCGGCTGCCAAATCGTTTTCAGTTCTGCCACCGTCATGCAGTCGACGAAGGCGTTGTCCGGATTGACGATGACTGCGAGGGCGTCCAGCGCCACCGGTAGTTCGATGTATTCAACGCCGTTTTGCTTACAGAGCTCGATCTCTTCCTTCTTGATCGGTCGCGAGGCGCCGGAGATGTCCGTCTCGCCCCGGCAGAATTTCTTGAAGCCGCCCCCAGTCCCCGAGAGACCTGCGGTCACCTTGGTGCCGCTGCTCTTCTGGAACTCCTCTCCAAGCGCTTCCGAAATCGGATAAACGGTGCTCGACCCGTCGATCAGCACAACCTGGCCGGAGGCCGCAGGCGCGGAATTTGCCGCTTCGGATCCGCCCTTGGAGGCGTTCTGATCACAAGCGGCCAAAGCCAAGGTCGCGACACCGCAGAGAATGAGCTTCTTCATTTATTTCCCCTTTTGAACAGGCCTGTTACGCTGTTGCTGAGTGCAAACCTGAGAATGGCACTCTAGTGGCGGCGCCTTACAGTTTTGTGACAACGAGCGCCATCAACGATCTTTTTTTCTTGTCTGAATCGCTTTCAGCGCAATAAATCCGTCACGGAAAATTTGTACCCTGCGTTCTTCGAGGTAGAATACACCTATAGCTTCGGAGCTGGTTCAAGTGATCGAACACACTGTCAGCGCGTACGATGAAGACCTGAATCGTTTGACCGTAGATGTCGCACGTCTCGGTCGGCTCGCCATCGACCAAGTCCACAATGCTAATAACGCAATCGCCGAATTAGACGAGGCGAAGGCGCTGGAAGTCGTCCGCGCGGATGCACAGCTCGACATACTTGAGGCGGAGATCGAACAATCGGCGGCGCGTACGATCGCATTGCGCCAACCTATGGCGATCGATCTTCGCCAGATCCTGGCGGCGATGAAGATTGCAAGCAACCTCGAACGTTGCGGTGATCTCGCCAAAAGCATCGCTAAGCGCGCCGTGCTGATAGCAGCCGAAGAGCGGGTCCCAGATGTTGTCGGCTCAATACATCGCATGGGCGAGCTCGTTGTCGCTCGTCTGCGACAGGTCCTGGAGGCCGATGCCGCAAACGATCTTGATAAAGCGACGCTGGTGTGGAGACGCGACCAGGAGGTCGACGAGATCTACAGCAGCCTTTTTCGTGAGCTGCTGACGTACATGATGGCCGATCCCAAGGCGATTACCCCCTGTGCTCACATGCTGTATGTGGCCAAAAACCTGGAACGCGTCGGTGACCACGCGACGAATATCGCCGAGATTCTCAACTACCGCATCACGGGTGAGCCGACGCCTGGCTCGGACCGGCCAAAATGGGACTCCTTGACTGCGCCTAGCTAGTTGTGGCCGCTCAGTAGGGTGTCAATCCGGTCGGGCGGGCCGTAAAGGCTGGAGCGGCATAGCTTTCAGCGAGTGTTGGAGGGCGGATGAACCTGCATAGGAATGCCCGGACGACGCCTGTCAGCGGAGCAAGTTAGTGCAACGCATCGAGAGCGGCAGGATCAAGGCGGTGACCAAGTGTGTGCTTCATGCCCGGCAGACTCCACGGCTGCATGAAATCTCAGGATCCCATTAACCTACTCGGCATGGATCTGGACATGATGTTGAAGCTCCACGGCTAGAATGCCTAGCATGGGCAGCAAACCATGATTCTTTGCTGGCGAAGCGCGACCCCATGCCACCGCCGTTCATTCGCTGTCCGGCTGGGCCGGCCTATAGAGGTGAGAGGCGCCCCGCTCTGGTGGCGGGGCACCTCTTCGGTTCAACGGGACCAAATGAGCGCGTATTCGCCAGCAGTGTCGGTTTCGGACAGAGTTGCGTAGATCGGCGCCGAGAAGGTCGGATCATCCAGTTTGACCGAGATGTAGTCGCGGTTCTCACGGCTGGTTTTCTTCCACCCCGCACCGCATTCGACCGTGCCGACCGTCAGCCGGTAGTCGGGCGCCTTGTCGCCGTCCATGTCGATCGGCCGGAGCGTTGCCTTGAGCTTAAGGGTCGCGGTGGTGATGGTGCCGTTGAAGTTGCCGTTGTCGGCCTTGGTGAAGGTGCCGATGGTCGCCATGTCGAAGTTCCTTTCGCTTTCGGGCCACGACTGCCGCGGCCTTGATGGCGATCGGTGAATCGGGGACGATCGGACGCGCACCGCTTGCGGCCGGAGCGCAGCGGAGGATGGCGACGCGCGGCTTTTTTGCTTCGCGATGCAAAGCCGAAGGCGGCGGAAAAAAGCCGCGCGGCGGCGTTGCGCTTGGCCGAGCGAGGCGAAGCCGGCCCCGGTTAGATCAAGCCAATCGAGAGGCCGCGCGGTCCTGCCGATGCGGGAATGGGACACTGTGGCAGGCAGTCGTGCCCAAACGGCAGCGGTAGATTCGGACAGAACCGCCCCGTCCACGCCCGCGCTATGGGAAGCTCGATCCCGTAACGACCGTGGGCGACGATACACCGGCGCTCGGCCGTTGGCGGAATGGGTCGCGGGTTCTTCGCTTGCGGGAAGGAAGGTTTCAGCGGCGTGTGCGCTCGGATCGGCAACGACGACACGCTCGGGGCAGAACCGAACGCCCCTCGAAACCGTCTCACGCCCAAAACATTTCTCTGGACGCGGCACGAGGCGGCCCGCTCCACCGGAGCGGAGTCGCAGGCAATCAAGCCAAGCGGCCGCGCCCGATCGGGGCGTGGCCGCGATTTTTTGGTCGTCGGCAGAGAGCTACAGGCCAGCTTGGCGTTGCGCCTCGCGCCAGCGCCGCGTCGCCGCCGCACTGAAAGGCGGTCGGCCGACACAGGCGCGATGCTCGATCACGAAGGCGGAGCAACCGTGCAGAACATAATCGTGCGTGACGATAAGCTCGTCGGAGAAATCGTTGATCGGCTCTCCACAGCGAAAGCAGCACAGCCTGCCGGGCTGATTGTTGCGGCGAGCAATGACACGGAACAGGCGGCGCATGACAGCCTCCTTGCTGGTAGTTCGTCGCGCTCGGCAGGGCCTGCACGATGACGGGATAAAGGAAGGCCGGGACCGCTCTCGCAGCCCCGGCCCCATGCCGCTACTCGGCGGCAACGGCGTAAGCTGGCTTGCGCCATGTCCGGCTTCTTCATGTCCGCGATACGGCGGGCGGCGTCCTCCGACACGCCTTCGGCGACGGCCTCCACGATATGCGCCTTGGTGACGCGGCCAAGGTAGCTGTCCACGGTCGGCGTCCAGTCCTTGGTCACGTCCAGCGCCAGCGCACCCGCCAGCCTGTCGGCCGTTTGCAGCGTGCGGGGCTTGCGGTCCCACGGCAGCCGCAGCGCATTGACGGTGCGGGACGCGCAATGCGCCAGCAGCGCCAGCCGCTTCTCGTCGTCCAGCGCGACGATGAAGCTCCACAGGTCCGCCACGTCACGCGGCATCCGCTCGGCCCATGCCTCGCGCGCCTCGCTCGCCCGCGCCGCCAACGGCGTGTCCTCGATCCCGTTCGCATGGCTCCCCAACGGGGTCACGGTCGGACGAACCTCAAGGCAACCGGCCTCAGCATAGCTGTAGAACAGTTGTGCGGTCAGCGTGTGGGTGAGCACGATCAGCGCCATGTCGGGCCGCTCCCCGAGCGCCACGCGAAGCGCCAGCGTTCGATAGGCGGACAGGTCGCGGGTGAGGCTGTCGGAAATCGGCTTGCCGGGTTCCTCGTCCTCATCCTCGATCTCCCGCACGTCCTCGTCGCCGTCCTCGGTCTGCTCGTCCTCCCCAGCCTGCGGGTCGGTCGCAACGGCGTCGGCTTCCGGCTCGGGCTGCGGGTCCGCCAGCGCCTCATCCTCGACCCGAAGGAAACCGCGCTCGATCCTGACACTGCCGTCATGGTGAAGCACGACGAACGCGCCGCCATGCGCGATCACATTGGCGTCGTAGGCTTGCCGCTTGGCCGAAATGGCGTCGATCTCGTCGGACACCGCTTCCAGCTTCGCCGCCACGTCCTCGGGCATCTCGTCGTAGGACGAATAGCCCTCGGCAAGCTCGTCATGCTCGGTGGACAGCGTCTCAAGCCGCGCCTCGTCCTCGTCGGACAAGGGAACGGACTGCGGATAAAAGCGCCGCATCCCGTGGGCGTGGGGATAGTCGATATGCGCCTCGGTCCAATTCCAGCCCTCGGCCTCGACCTCGCCCGCGATCTCGCGCAGCTTCTCCACGGCGAGCATATCGAGCAAGCCCGCATCCTCGAAGAACCCGCCTCGATCCTCGCTGAACAGGTCGCGGATGATGTTGCCGCCCGCCTCGACATAGGCGTCGGCCCCGACGAACACAGCGCGCCGGTCGGTCGCCGGAACATTGCTGGCGGTCATGTCGCGCCGGATGATCCACGGCTCGCGGTTATGATGCAGTCCCTCGAAAACCTGCTCCTGCCGGGAATGGTCCTCGGTGATCGCGAAGGCCATAAGCTGATCCAGCGTAAGCCCGTCCTCCCGATAGACCTGCAACAGCTTGGGAGAGACAGCGCCGAGGCGAAGCCGCTGCTTCACCACACCTGCCGACACGCCGAACCGCGCGCCGATCTCCTGCGCGCCCCATCCCTTGTCACGGGATAGCTCGGCGAACCGCTCGAACTGATCTGCGGGGTGCATCGGAGTCCGAGTCACGTTTTCGTCCAGCGACACCTCGGCGGGATCGTTGGCCGTGTCCAGCCAGCAGCGCACGGGTTCCGATTTCTTGATCTGCTTGCGCTTGGCGCGCAGCAGCATCGCCAGCCTGCGGCCCTCGCCAGCGGTGACGAGATAATAGCCGGTGGGCGTCCCGTCCTCCTCGGTCTCGGGCTCCACGACAAGGTTCTGGATCAGCCCCTTGTGCTGGATCGAAGCGGCCAGCGCCTCGATAGCGGCTTCCCCATGCGGCACCTTGCGGGCATTGCGTGGGGACTTCTTGAGCTTGGCGAGCGGCAAAAAGATTTCCACGCCCGACACAGGCTCGGCGGCTGCGGTTTCGGTCACAGCGTTCATCACACTTCTCCTTAAAACCACACTCACCCCGGAATGGGGTGGGCGGCGAAGAAGCGACCGGCAGGCCCGCCGACGGAGCCGGGCAGCACCCGCAGGGCCGGAACGCAGAGGAGGTAAGCGCGCCCCGCGCGCGTTGCGGCCCGGCGCGGCGGGCCTAAAGGGAAGCGTCGCCCACCCCACAGACGGAGTGAGCAACGAACAGACGCGATTGGGCCGGCGCAGCCCTGGCCCGATCTCCGCAGCAGGAATGATGTCGGACCCGCCAGCGGGTCCGCCGATCAAGGGGCAAAGCCCCGGCAACCGCGCCGCTCCGCGGCGCTATCAAAACCGCACCCTTACGGCGACCGGCCGGCGCGGCGGCGTGCGCGCGGGCCTGGGTGCCAGCCGTCGCCGTGCCCTCCGGGCAGAGCAAGAGTGCAACGCGGCCAACGAAACGCGCGAACCCTGTCGGCTTCGCCAGAAGCCGCAGTGTGCGCTCGCTTGAATC
>JAFKFF010000377.1 GCA_017307315.1 Alphaproteobacteria bacterium | reverse complement strand
GAAGTGATCCATGATCGCGCCCAGGAGCGCTGGCTTCAGGTGCCGCCAATCGCCGCTATGCTTGCTTACGGTGATATGATCCGGGCCCAGGACAACGGCCGATACTTCCGCGATCTGGAACAGCCTGTCGACAAGTGGCGAGATCGCGGCTTCCTTCCGGTCGCGGATCTCCAAGGTGCGATGGCGCAGCACCGGCTGGCCCGGCAGGAAGCGCAAGCTGTCCGGATCGGCTGTCTCTTCGGTCAGGATGAACATGTCCTGTTTCTCCAATGGGAGGATTCCATCATGCCGCGTCCGACACATGCCCCGCGCGTATGAGGATCTTGTAAGTAACACCGTCCGGCTCGAATCCGCCGCGCCAGATGTGCCCGCGTTTGGCGAGTTGCGGAAAGAGAAACATGGGCTCGCGGCGGAGCAAGGCGGACAGCACGGGTGGCTCGAGATCGCGATTGTCCATGTGTTGGATTGGGTCCGGGCATCCCGCCGTGCTCGCGGCGGGCGCGGCCTGCGATCCGCGCATTTCCGGTTTGCCGCCACGGCGGAACAGGACTTCCCAGTCTCCGCCGCCGATCTCCTTGGCTTCGTGGATGAAGCCTTTCGCTTCCAACACGCTGAAAAGCGGTACAGGCTTGAACGTCGCATACAGACGCAAACCCTGGTCCGGTGCGAGCGCGGTGACAGCGTCCATAATCTTTCCGAACGGCTCGCCGCCATTGCGGAGAATGGGACGGACATCGAGATCGATATAGCTCTGCGTCATGATGTGGCTCCTGTGGTTCAGCCGGACTCCGGAAGGCAAATGAGCAGGCGCGGCGGCCGCACGCCTGCGGGAAGGGCGACCGGGCCCGAGACGTTCGAAAGCAGCCGCGTGCGGACAAGCTGCACGATGATGGCGCTAGTTACGACGAGCATCGCAGCGGCGGCCAGGCGGAAGACGAAAACCGATGAGGCGAGCAGTGCGGCGGTCGCAGCCCAGGTGGCGGCGTAATACAGAAAGAACCATTTGCGCGCATGGCTTTCGACGACAAGGTCCTGCACGCGGGGCGTGGCGACTTTGCCCAGGACTGGTCCGTAGCATTCCAGCCAGGTGAGGAAGGCGACAATCTTGTACAGCTTGGCGAGCCCGAGCCCCGTGAGCCACCCGAAAAGGATGAGAAAGACCAGCGCGCCAATTTGTCCGGAAAACCGGTGAAAAACGGTGAATGTCAACGCCAGAACTGCGGCGGCGGCGAGCGAGGCCAGGGCGTAGGCGGTCATTTCGCTGTTCAATTCGAGGATGCGGCGTTTGCGCGCCCGGTAAAGGAAAAGGATATCGGCGCCATAGAGGCCAAGCGCGGCGAGGCTGAGAACACCGCCAAGAAGCAGGGCGGGCAAGAGGGACTCGTTCGTCAGCAGCAGCCCCAGTCCGCCCAGGATCGTCACGGCGAGCGCGCCCGCGCCCAGCCACAAGACCATGTGAGGCCGCTTGCCTTCCAGCTCAGGCGCCAGCATGAACATCGCCAGCAGACGATAACTGACGCCGATTGCCGCGAAAGTCAGCCAGCCGCCGATCCCGGCCGCCACATGAAGAGGAAGCGCGGCAGCCGTGATTTTCAGAGCGAGGGGGTTGGAAATCGTTGCGCCCAAAGAGAGAGCAAACGTTGCGCCCAGTGCCACAGTTGCCGCAAGCGAAAGCAAGGCAACACCGACAAAGCGGGCGGCCAGCGGTAGCGGTCGCACGGACGCCAATGTGCGGCCGAGATTATACAGGATGAGACCGAAGCCGGCCGCAAGTGCCATCGTTGCGAAAGGAAAGAGGGGTAGGCCAGAGCCGGGCACACTGGCAAACTGGAGGAACCCGCCAAGCAATCCCGCCAGTCCCGTCAGAAGGAAGGCCAATGCGGGCAACGGCAAGGTATTGCTGTGAAGGGGGTGCGCGATAAGGACGGGAACGAATTGCAGGAGCGCGCCGCACAACAGCAGGCTGAGCCAGCCAATCACCACAAGATGCACCAGGAAAAGTGTTTCAGGGGCTCGGAGATCTGCCGACGGAAAGCCATATCCGGCGGCCATCAATGCTTCGGCGCCGATCAGGGCGCAGAGCGCCGCGGCGAAATAGGACATAGTCCAGCGTGAAAGGGTGGTACCGAGCATAACGATATCTCCAAGGCATAGCGGCGCCGTTCGGCGCCGCCATGATGGATCAAGCTGCTTTCGCGTGCCTGCCGATCTCCACGCGCCACTCGGCGGGGCCTTGCTGAATATAGAGCCAAGAGCAAGATTGAAAATCTTGGCGTGGCGCTGGGCCGGCACCAGGCTTCTGACATCGACTATCTCGGCATGAGACTGGGTCATCGCGATATTCCTTGGTTTGAAGAGCTTCTCCGCTTGCAGCGTCGCAGGGAGTGTTTCTCTTAAAAGATATATAGTCAATATATCTTTTAAGAGAAGGTTGCGGCATCTCTTCGCGGATCAAGGGAAAGCAGATCGTTCATATTGATCTAGCGCAATGCCGGGTGGCAGCTCTTCTCCTAGCTTGATCCCCGACGGCATAAGGGAGATCTACAATGGAGCCTCAAAATGTGGGAATGTTCGTCTTAATTGTCAGCGCTTTTTCGCTTCTCGTCGGAGGGCTGGGAGGCTGGGCAATCTGGCAAGAGTGGCGAAGGGGCCGGAACGGCGCCTAACCACCGGTCAGAGTCGATATCTGCCAACCACGCATGTCTTGAAAGCAGTGGTATCGACCATATCCCAGGTATCAAGGCTCGGAAGCAATTGGGCTTATTAAATAGAACTCGAATGGGCTGCGCTGTTGCGAGGAAGATATTGATCGAAGGCGGAGGCTGCCAGGCGGACGGCGCTGGGCCAGGCCTTTTCCATGAGGATTTGGTTTCCCTCTACCGACACCAGGCCTTCTATGCGCATAGGCTCAAGAATCTTCATGGCGTCGGCAAATATTGCTTTTGAGACACCATAACGGCGGGCAACGGTGTCGAGGTCAACCTTTAGAGTGCACATCAGCGTCTCGATGATTTCGCGATAGATCCTATCGACTTTGCCCAAACGAAATCCACGCGCCACAGGCAACTTGTTCTCCGCGAGGAGCGCTCGATATGCCGGCACGTTGGCGACATTCTGTACGTAACCTTGCGGAAGAGAGCCGATAGACGATGCTCCAAGCCCAATCAGGGTTCTAGCCGGATCGGCGGTATAGCCTTGGAAGTTGCGGGCCAGTGCGCCGCTTTCTAGGGCTTGCGCAAGGGAGTCACCGGGCTTCGCATAATGATCCATGCCTATCGGCACATAGCCGCAGCCCGATAGGAAGTTTCGTGCCAGTTCGGCCATCCGGAAACGCTCGTCCAATCCGGGAAGGAGGGATTGCGGGATCAATGCTTGATGCTTCTTGAACTTGGGCACATGAGCGTAGCCAAAGACCGCCACGCGATCCGGTTCGAGCTGTGCAACGAAGTCCAGTGTTTGTTGCCAGCCTGGAAGGGTTTGCTTGGGCAAGCCGTATATCAGGTCCAGGTTGATGCTTGCGACGCCTGCAGCGCGCAACATTTCCATGGCCGTGATGGTCTGCTCTTTGGTCTGAAGCCGGTTGATGGCCCGCTGTACCTCGATATTGCAGTCCTGCACACCTATGGAAGCGCGCGTCAGGCCGCCTTTTGCCAGCGCCTGAACGGTCTCTCTGGAAAGACCGCGGGGGTCCACTTCGACGGCAAACTCCGCATCAGGGCGAATATCGAACGCCGTATGGATCGCTGCGGTAAGCCGGGCAATGTCATCCGGTTCCAGGAGTGTGGGCGATCCGCCGCCCCAATGAATATGCTGGACGGGAAGCCAAGCGGGCATGGGCGCTACAAGGGCGATTTCCCGCTCCAGCAATCTGCAATAATCTCGGACCGGACCATAATGGTTGACCACGCTCGTGTGGCAACCGCAGAAAAAGCACAGTGTGTCACAGAATGGAATATGGAGATAAAGAGACAGCGGTTCATCCGGGTTGAGGCGGGCCAACCAGTCCCGGTAAACGGTGCCATTCACACCGTCATGAAAGTGCGGCGCTGTGGGATAGCTGGTGTAACGCGGAACTTGCGCCGAAAATAACTCTGGAATCGTTGCCATGGTCGCCTCCCTCTTGCCGCCAGCAGAAGCCATGGCGTTCCGATCCGAATTGATCGGGCGCAAAGGTGCGTTTTTGTCGCGGCCCCAGGAGCGTCGGGCGACCTGATCGGGATCGGGAGAGGGCGCTCTTTATGGGCGATCTCTTGGTCCGGCGCCCAGACCGGAAAGGCCTCACTTGATTCTGCTGGAAAAAAGCAACGGCGCATAGCGAATACCAAAAGCAGCAAATGCACCAATCCATAACGCTGCCGAGATCTCCAAAAGTGCTGTGTAATGTGCTGGTTCGAATGGCGCGAAAACACGCGCGACACCCGCGGCTGTCACCAATATGTAAATCAAGCTGGTAGCTTGATCGGCATGCAAAGCGCGTCCCGTGTGGCCCAGAGAGACGCGAGTCATGACGGCGAGCACTGTCGTTCCAATTGTACCGGCGGTCATCGCATGAATAGCGGCCGAGAGGGGGATATTATCTGTCAACATGCTCGCGCCAAGCAGAGCGGCGCTGCTGACAAGCCATAGGAATCCGATGTGCAGGATTGCGAGCAGCGGCTCCGCCAACGTGCGCGCGCCTTTCCAGCGCAGAAGCCTAAGAAAGTTCACAATCGCGGCCAGGATTAACAGTATTCCGATTGGCTCGGAGTCCGGCACCAAAGCCCAACCGATCAGGCCGCCGTGAAGCAGGCCCATCCCGACACTATCGACAAGGCCATGCGGCGCGGGTAGTGCCTGCGAGTTGCGGCTGCCTAACCAATTCCTTGTAAAGGCGGGAATGATGCGCCCCCCGATGACAGAGATAAGGACCGTGATAGCTGCCAGCCCCAGGCGCCATCCCAGCCCCGCGGGAACCGCGACGCCCGCTGCTTCAAGGTGCATCAGCAGGTTGGCGACCCCCAGGACAAGAACGGGAAGAGGTATCGCGATGTTGCGTCTGTTGCGGCTAATCGCGATCTCGCACGCGGCGACGGCCGAGAGAAAAAAAAGAAACGAAACATCGATTATCTCGCTGATCCAGATAGGCAATTTGCCGGACAGGAGGACGGCAAAACGGCCGAGAAGCCAAATACCAGCTAGCCCCGCGAGGAAGTGTCCCCGTATTGGGGGGCGTCCTGTCCAGGTCGGAATAGCGGTTAGGAGGAACCCGGCAATCGCGGCTGGGACAAACCCGAATAGCATTTCGTGGATGTGCCAGGAGAGAGGATCGAACCGGCTAGGCAACGATGCCCCGGACTGAAGGGCGATGATCCATAACAGCAAAGCCAAGGCAGCCCAGGCGGCAGCGGCCAGAAAGAACGGCCGGAATCCAAGCGCCCATAAAGGCAGTACCATCCCACCCCTTGTGCCTGCTTGCGTCGTCATACGTTCGCTTAACCGCCCCCGAATTCGAGGAAAGAGCACGTTGCAACCAACCCCGTGCCAAGAGGTTCGAAATAATCACTATTAAATATATCTTATGACTTACAGGGGGAAATTGAAATGGCCTCAGGCTAACGCGCAGGCGGTTGGCAGTGGCTGCACGGCATATGCGATATTGGGTAGGCGAGGAGTATCAGCATGTTGAGCCCCGGATGCAGCACGCCACAAAGCCAGGAATACTCGTTCTTGCCTTGGGTGGAAGGATACGCCGTCGGGCACGACGGCCTCGATACGGAGCATCGTCGGCTGGTGGAAATCATTAACGAGATCCACGTTGCTCAGCAGACCGACCCAGCGCCCGCGCGGATCAACACGCTATTGGATATGCTCCACCAAGAGACTGTAGATCACTTGCGGCACGAAAACTCCGCAATGCGCGAAGTTAGCGGCAAGGTCGCGCTCGAAAAGGGAAGTCATCCAGCCGCTCTCAAGATGATGAGTGATGCCGTTCTGGACGAACATATCGCGGAACATGCGCGCAGTCTTCAAAAATTGGCTTTCATCATCAGGAGTTTCGGCCCCGAGAGCAACGCGCCGAGCGGCGAGCTGGGGGATCTGCTAAAGGACTGGTTTATTGAGCATGCGATAAAATATGACGCGCATCTCAAGGCTGTATTTCAAGCGCTATAGAAATATTCGAAATCGACATACGGCAAGAGACCGCAATCCGATGATACCGGATTCGCGTCCCTCCTCGCGAGTCATGCTGGGGGGTGGTTGATTGATCCATATCAAGGTATGGCATGATCAATGAAGGCTATCTTGCGCGGGACCGCTAATCCCGAGCTTGATTTACATTTGAAGCACGATGCCGGAGTCGGATTGACGTTCAAGAATGAGTGCAAGTGCGGCGGGCCTGCTCTTCCTTGTCGTTCCCGGGCCAAGCTAAAAAACCGCAGCGCGCAGGAAGCTGGCGTGGAAAGATAGTTACGATGACGAACCTCGGTTCACCTCCGGGTGGCGGCTGGCTATCCGAAGAAACACCCTTTCGCCCCCTAAATATTGCCGTGATGACGGTTTCCGATACGCGGGAAGGTGAAAGCGACACGTCCGGTCGGCTGCTGGTCGAACGTATCACGCGCGACGGTCACAATCTCCGTGGCCGGGCTCTCGTCAAGGATGTGGTGGAAGAAATACAAGCGCAGTTACGCCCCTGGATAGAGGATCCAAACATTGACGCAGTCATTCTGACCGGCGGCACCGGCCTTACAGGTCGGGATCTTACGCCGGAGGCCGTCCGCCCGATGTTCGAGAAATCGATCGAGGGATTCGAATTCGTCTGGCATATGATCAGTTTCCAGAGTGTTGGCCTCTCGACGATGCAGTCCCGCGCCTGCGCGGGCGTGGCG
>JAFKFF010000376.1:2517-7136 GCA_017307315.1 Alphaproteobacteria bacterium | reverse complement strand
GGCGTCACGATGGTGGCGGCGTTGCCGCCCAATTCCAGCAGCGAGCGCCCGAACCGTGCCGCCACGGCCGTGCCCACGGCGCGGCCCATGCGTGTCGAGCCGGTGGCCGAGATCAGCGGCACGCGAATGTCTCGGACCAGCGCCTCGCCCAGCGACGCGCCGCCGTTCAGCAGCGCCGACAAACCGTCGGGCGCGGGCTCGAAATGTGCGATTGCCTTTTGCAGAAGGGCTTCGGTGGCGAAAGCGGAAAGTGGCGCCTTCTCCGATGGCTTCCACAGCACCGGATCGCCGCAGACCAGCGCCAGCGCGGCATTCCAGGCCCACACCGCTACGGGAAAATTGAAGGCGGAGATGATGCCCACCGGGCCCAGCGGATGCCACATTTCGCGCATGTGATGGTCGGGCCGTTCCGAAGCGATGGTGAGGCCGTAAAGCTGGCGCGAGAGGCCGACCGCGAAATCGCAGATGTCGATCATCTCCTGCACTTCGCCCAGGCCTTCCGAAAGAGGCTTGCCGGTCTCCAGGGTCACCAGCCGGCCCAAAGGCTCTTTGCTGGCCCGCAGAATTTCCGCAAAGCGCCGCACCAGCTCGCCCCGCACCGGCGCCGGCGTCGCGCGCCAGGACTGGAACGCCTGGACGGAGGACGCGATGGCTTTCTCCAGGCCCGAGATATCGCATTCCGGCGCGCCCGGCAGCGTCGAACCGTCGATGGGAGACGTGCGGCCTTGACGCGGGCTGGCGGAAAGGCCGAGCGCGTCGAAAATCGCTTTTGCGTCCTGGGCCGTGGAGATCATGCCGCCGTCATCTTGAAGATGCCCTGCGCGTTGTTGGTGTCGAAGGCAAGGTCGAGGCGGTCTTCCCCCGGCATCGGCTCCCGCGTGATGAATTCGAAAAAGGAGCCGGGCACTTCGTGCTGAACCCTGGCGCCGTCAGTGCCCAGAAATTCGCGCATCACCGGATCGGCGTGCAGCGCGGTCTGGCGCACCCGGCCGGAGGCGGACACTTCGATCCGCTCTTTGACCCGTCGCCCGAGGGCGATCTGTTGTGTGACGACCGCTTCCAGGTCCGCCACGCGGTCGGTGGCATGATTGAAGGCGTTGCCTTCGGTGGCGATCCACGCCATTTCGGCGGATTCGGCTTTCAGGATCTCGTAATCGCCCAGGCGCGGCGCCTCGTGCCGGCGGGTGAAACAAGTCGCGAGTTGGGGCAGCAGCGCGCGCGCCTCTTCCAGCGGCAGCGCGCCGTCGCCGTTCAGGCGCGCCAGCCGCACCAGATCGACAGCGGTGAGCGGATCGGCGGACTCTTCCGTCACCCGGCGCACCGCCGCCTGGAAGTCCGGCGAGAAGTGTTCGGGATGAAGTTCGCTGACGAAGAATTGCGGCAAGTCTTCGGGCAAGTCGTAATGGGTGAAGGCGCGGCCCGTCATCTTCAGCCGCGGCATCGGATAGACATGCGTGGCGTGATAGCCGAGCGGTTCCAGAATGCGCGCGATGGCGGACAATCCGGCGGGCAGGGTGCCCATGCCTTCCATCGCGACCGTGCGCATCGCGCCATGATCGAAAACGAGCCGGCGCCCGGCCCTGGCCAGATCGTCCACATAGGCGCGGCCGCTGGGCACGCGCGCCAGGAGGCCGGCCAGAAGCTCCAAATTGAGCGCGGCGGCCAGGGTCGCGCGCGAAACCGGGCCGCTGCCTTCCGCCAAAATAGTCGCAGGCAACGCCACGCGGGCAACCAAGCCGGACGCGGTTCCCGTCAGAAGCTGGGCGAGAATTGTTCGATCGGACATGGTGCGATGGCGGCGTGATGTTTCAGGCGGCCCGGCTGGCGGGTTTGGGGCCCTTGCCACCATAGGCCGCGCCGAAGCGGTTGGAAAGAAAGGTGGCGAGGCTCACCTCTTCCTGCCGGACAAAGCCCTTCTGCGGCAGCACGCCCGTCGCCAGCAGGTCGAGCATGGTGCAGATGCCGGCCGCCGTGGTGATCTGGATCGCGCTGTGGGCGGTGCCGCGTACCTCCCGGCCATAAATCTTGTTGGTATAGGTCTCCTGCAGATATTGCCCGTCGCGGTAGCCGGAGACGGTGACGAAAATCAGCACCACATCCTGGCGCGTGGCGGGCAGGGCGCGTTCCAATATGTCCTTGAGGATGTCGCGCCGCTCGCCCAGGCGCAAATCCTGGATCAGGGCCTTCATGATGTCGCGGTGGCCGGGATAACGCACGGTCTTGTAGTTCAGCTGGCGCACCTTGCCGGACAAGGTTTCGCAAAGGGTGCCGAGGCCGCCTGAGGTGTTGAAGGCTTCATATCGCACGCCATCGAGCGAGAATTCCTCCAGCTCCTCCAGCGGCGAGACTTCGCGCAAGGTCCCATCCACGATGGCTTCGCAGGGCTCGTCATATTCGTTGATCACGCCATCGGTGGACCAGGTGAGATTGTAGCCGAGCGCATTGGAGGGATAGAGCGGCAGCGCGCCGACGCGCAGGCGCACGCTGTCCAGCCGGTCGAAGCGGCGCGCCAGATCGTGCGCCACGATGGCGATGAATCCGGGCGCCAGGCCGCATTGGGGAATGAAGGCGCTGCCGGCGCCATCGGCCAGCGACTTCACCAGCCGCGTGTTGGCCACATCCTCGGTCAGATCCAGGTAATGCACGCCGGCCGCGCGGGCGGCTGTCGCGATCTTGCCGGTGACGGCGTAGGGCGCGGCGCTCAGCACGGCAAAGCGGCCTTTCAGGGCGGCGGCCAGCGCGGTCTCGTCCGCGACATCCAGGGCCAGGGTCTTCATGTGGGGGCGCCGCGGCAGTTTCTGCAGCGCAAGGTCCGATCGGTCCGCCACCGTGACCTGGTAGTCGCCCGAGCCGCAGAGAAGTTCGGCAATGGTCTCGCCGATCTTGCCCGCCCCGATCAGAAGAATATCGCGCATGGCCTGACATCACCCTGGGTTACCCGGTCAGTTTGCGCCCGGATCTATCCAGGTTGAAGTTGAAAACCGTCAGATTTAGCGCTCTAATAAGACAAAATGACTAGGAAAAGTGACATTCCGTCCCTGGACGCCATAGATGAGCAACTCTTGGCGCTCTTGCGGGAAGACGCGCGCCGCCCGCTGACCGCCCTGGCCAGAGCGCTGAAATTGTCGCGCGCCGCGGTTTATGCGCGCCTGGCCCGGCTGCAAAGCCGAGGGCCGATCCAGGGCTATACGGTCAAGCTCAGTCCCGATTACGACCGCCGCCTGATCCGGGCCCATGTGATGATCAAGGTGCTGCCCAAACTGGCGCGTGCCACCGAGCGGCAATTGGCGGCGATGCCGGCGCTGACCGCGCTCTACACCGTGAGCGGCGAGCACGACCTGATCGCGATGGTGGAGGCGGAGGATGTCGGCAAGCTGGACAGCCTGATCGACTCCATCGGTTCGCTCGAAGGCGTGGAGAAGACGGTGTCGTCCATTCTGCTGTCCTCCAAACTGCAGCGCTGATCGTTCGTCACCGCAACGGCGGGCTTTCGGGTTCATTGCGGACCCGATAATCTTTGAAAGAGGAGTGTCCGCGTTTGTGCCGGGACTCGCTCACCAAGGAGGAAAGTATGCGATTTGCTGCAATTGCGTTGTTGACCACGGCGCTTGCGACCACCCCGGCGATGGCCCAGAAATCGACCAGCGCCCCCGCCATACCCGACACCACGGCGCCGACCAACGACGCGCCCAATCCGTACCGGACGATCAGGGACTTTTTCAAACTCCCGGCGGGTCGCACCTGGGGTTCGACCAGCGCGGTGGAAATCGACCGCGACGGCAAGTCGATCTGGGTCGCCGAACGCTGCGGCCAGAATGGCTGTCTCGACCGCAAGACCGGCAAGATGTCGGACCTGCCCTCCGTCTTGAAATATGACGAGAATGGCAAGCTGGTGAAAGCGTTCGGCGCGGGCCTGATGATCTTCCCGCATGGCATTTACGTGGACCGCGACGGCAATGTCTGGGTCACGGACGGCCAGGACAACGGCAAGCGGCGCGAGCGTGGCGCCACCGGCCCGATCGGTCCCGACGGCGCGACCCTGGGCAATCAGGTCATCAAGTTCAGTCCCGACGGCAAGGTTCTGCTGACGCTCGGCAAGAAAGGCGGCGCGGCGGCGCCGGGCTATTTCTACCAGCCCAACGACGTCGTCACCTCCGCCAATGGCGACATCTTCGTGGCCGAGGGCCATGGCGCCGGCAACAACCGCATCCTGAAGTTCGACAAGACCGGCAAGTTCATCAAGGAGTGGGGCAAGCTGGGCACCGGTCCGGGCGAATTCGACCAGCCGCATGCGCTCGCCATCGATTCCCACAACCGCCTCCTGGTCGGGGACCGCAACAACAATCGCGTCCAGATCTTCGACCTGGACGGCAATTATATCCAGCAGATGCACCAGTTCAGCCGTCCCAGCGGCATCTGGGTGACCAAGGACGATATGCTGTATGTCACCGACTCCGAATCGGAATCGGTTTCGCGCAACCACAATGGCTGGAAGCGCGGCATCCGCTGGGGCAGCCTGAAGGACGGCAAGATCGTCGGCTTCATTCCCGATCCGGTCGAGAAGGCCACCGACACCAGCGCCGCGGAAGGCGTTGCGGTCGATGCCGCGGGCAACATCT
>JAFKFF010000376.1:0-2481 GCA_017307315.1 Alphaproteobacteria bacterium | reverse complement strand
GGAATTTCGTCTTAGAAGTTGAAGCGCACGCCGGCCCGCATTGTGCGCCCCAGCGTGTCGTAGATGCCGGCCGAAGTATTGATATCGAGGCTGACATTCGACTGGCTGCCCAGCGTGGCGACGACCGGCGGCGGCACGTTGGTGACATTGTCCATCGCGGCATAGATCTGGATATTCTCATTCCAGTCATACGAACCGCGCAGGTCGAGATAGGCAACGCCCGGGACGGCGTTGTCGTCCACCTGCACGCCGCTGGTCCACTGGTTGTTGAGCCGGGCCGAGCCGAAGAACCGGCCCTGCACGGTCCCTTTCCACGGACCCTCCGTGTAAGTCGCCGAAAGGTTGGCACGGAACTTGGGCATGCTGGTGTTCGAGGTGAACGAACCCAACTGTCCGGCATAGTCGACCGCGGTCTGGCCGAAGGCCGAGGTCGTGATCTCGTCATTGTAGTTGCCCAGGAAATGCCAGGCGAGATTTCCCGACAGGAAATCCATCAGATAGTCCGCCTGGAAGTCGAGGCCCGAGGTGGTGAGCCAGGCCGCGTTCTGCGGCTGCAGGTTTTCGAACTGCAGGACACCGTTGGAGTCGTAGATGAACTGGTTGCAGTAGAATTGCTGCCCCGCCATGCAGAACTCGCTTTCCTGGCGCGAGCTCGGCGTGGTGATGAAGCCCTTCACGTTGATCGAATACCAGTCGAGCGAGATCTGCAGGCCCTCGACCCAGCCACCACCTTGCCGGTGCGCGGATCGATGGGGTTCGCCTGGCTGACCAGGCCTTGATTGTAGAGTTCCGACAGATTGGGCGCCCGGATGTCGTACGACCAAGTCGCGCGCAGCTTGACATCGTCATTGATCTGGCTGGTTGCGCCCAGCTTCCAGGTCTCGACAAGGCCCGAGGTCGAATAGCTGGTGATACGCCCGGCCGCATTGATGCTGAGAGATTGCACGATGCCGTCCCTGATCAGCGGGACGTCGGTTTCGACGAATCCTTCCGCCACCGAATAATGGCCCAGCAGCGCGCCGAAATTGCCCACGCTCAAGGCCTTTGCCTGAGCCAGGGTGGAGATATCGGCGCGGCCGCCTTCCATGCGGTATTCCGCGCCGAACGCCACCGAAGGATTGCCCGCGCCCACCACGTCCCAAGGCAGGATGCCCTGCATCGAGGCGGAGAAGACTTCCTGGTTCAGAATCATGGTCTGGTAGTTCTGGCCGGTGTTCACATAATTGACTGCGGCCGCGCTGGCGACACCTTCGCCGAAGACGTTGAGCGGCTGGCAGCCATTGGTGGGATCGGTCAGGCTCGAGCGGCAGGCAATCGAGCCGACGGTCAGGCCGGACGTGCCGACATTGGCGTTCGTCACCCGTACCGCGTCGGATGCTTCCAGCATCCGGTCTTTGATGACGGTGTGGGTGGGCGTGGACCGTATCCTGACGCCGCCATGCTGGGCGTAGGCGTTCCACGACCAATTGTCGCCCAGCGCACCGTCCAGCGAGAACACACCGCGCAGCATTTGCCGGTTCACCACATTGACCGGAATGCCGATGGAGTTCTGGAAAGCGTTGTAGGAGACGTTATTGCGCATATCGACATTGTTGGTCGAGGTCGTCGCCAGGTCGAAGCTGGTGATCCCGAGCTGGTCCATGCGCGCGCCGACCGACGGATCGAGATAAGCATTGTCGCGCTGGATCGTCATATTTTGCAGCAAATGCGTCGTCGAAGTGTTCTTCGAAAACTGATGGCCGAAATTCAGCTGCACCGAGGCCACGATTTCGGGCGTCAGCTTGTAGCTGCCATACGCGAAGAGCGTGGTGGTGCGGTACGGATAGGACAGTGCATCGGTAGGGATTTCGCTGTTCCAGGGATTGGAGCTTCCGCCCGCCGCCAGGGTGCCGGTGAACACGCCCGGATTGTAGGGCACCGGCGTTCCGTTCGGGCCGACGAACTGGGTGCCCGCCAAGGGTCCGGTCAGGATCGCGCCGCCTTGCGTCGCGCGCTGCCCGACATTGGTATAATGCAGATACTGCACCGCGCCGTTGGTGGGCGTATAGGCGGGGTTCTGCAGCAGATAGGTGGACTTCCACCATTTCGCCGAACCGATGAAGACGCTGTCCGGGCTGTTGTGATAGGCGCCCGACAGGATGATGTGGCCGCGGCCTCCATCCACGTCGAAGCCGTAGGAGGCATCCAGCCCATAGGCGCGGCGGTTGTCCTGCCAGGTGTCGCTGGCCCGCAGATCCGCCTTGAAGCCGGTGAAGGTCTTGTTGAGAACCAGGTTGACCACGCCGGCCACGGCGTCGGAACCCCAGGCGGCCGAAGCGCCGCCCGTCACCACGTCGATGCGGTTCACCAGGGTGCGCACGATGCCGAGATTGCGAAGATTGACGGTGCTGAGACCCGCGACAGGATTGAAGACCGAATTGCCGCCGCCGCCCTTGAGCGGCGAGGAGGAGATGCCCACGGCCGGAAGATCGCGGATGGTGT
>JAFKFF010000375.1 GCA_017307315.1 Alphaproteobacteria bacterium | reverse complement strand
CGAACGAGACGCTCTACATCCTGACCAATGACGCCGAACTGGTGGCGCTGAAATAAAGGCGTGCCATGGCTTTTACGCTAGCCATTGTCGGCAGACCCAATGTCGGCAAATCCAGCCTCTTTAATCGCATCGCCGGGCGGCGCATCGCCATCGTGCATGACACGCCGGGCGTGACGCGCGACCGCCGCGCGGCGGATATCGTATTCGACGAGATGGCCCTGCGCCTGATCGACACCGCGGGCTTCGAGGATTCGGACCCGCAGAGCCTGAGCGGGCGGATGACCGGCCAGACCCAGGCCGCCATCGAAGAAGCCGATGCGCTTCTGTTCGTGATCGACGCGCGGGCCGGTGTCACGGCGGGCGACGAGATCATTGCCGCGGCCCTGCACCGCACCGGCAAGCCCGTGATCCTGGCGGCCAACAAATGCGAAGGCAGATTGATCGAGCCGGCAGCCCTCGCGGATGTTTTCGCCCTGGGATTCGGCGAGCCGCTGAAGATATCCGCCGAGCATGCGCTGGGCATGGAGGGCCTTGCCGCGGCGCTGGAGCCTCTGGCGCCGAAAGCCGAGGTTGCGCAAGTCGATGACGGGGCCGGCGACGATGAAGCCGGCGAAAGCAAGGCGGAAGAGCCCGATTTCGATTACCGCAGCAAGCCGCTCAGGCTGGCGCTGGTGGGTCGGCCCAATGTCGGCAAGTCCAGCCTGTTCAACCAGCTTCTGGGCGAAGACCGTTCCATCACCGGGCCGGAAGCGGGCCTGACCCGCGACGCCATCGAAGCGCCCTGGCGGATCGATGACCGGGAAGTGCTGCTCCACGACACGGCGGGCCTGCGCAAGAAGGCGCGGATGGCGGGCGAGATTTTGGAGGAAATGTCGGTCGGCTCCACCCTGGAGGCGATCCGCTTCGCCGATTGCGTGATCGTGATGATCGACGCCAACCAGCCTTTCGAGAAGCAGGACCTCGCCATCGCCGACCTGATCGCGCGCGAAGGCCGCGCCATCGTTTTCGCTATCAACAAATGGGACCTGAAGGAAGACAAGAATGGCGCGATCTCGCAGCTGCGCGAGATGCTTGACCGTCTCCTCCCCCAGGTAGCGGGGGCGGCGCTGGTGGCGATTTCCGCCCGCACCGGCGAAGGCATCGACCGGCTACCCGCCGCCATCCTGGCGGCGGACCGCGCCTGGAACAGCCGCGCCCCGACATCGGCGATCAACCGCTTCCTGGAAAGCGCGCTGTCCCGCCACGCCCCTCCCGCGGTCCGGGGCCGGCGGGTGCGCATCCGCTACATGACCCAGACCAAGGCAAGGCCGCCGACCTTCGCATTGTTCGGCAACCAGCTCGACGCCCTGCCCGAGGATTATCAGCGGTATCTGGTGAACGGGCTGCGCGAGAATTTCGATCTGAAGGGCACGCCGCTGCGCCTGATCATGCGCAACACCAAGAACCCATACGATCCGAAAAAATGAGGCGTGGCGCGGAGCGTGAGCAGGTCCGGGGAACCTGCTAAACGACGACCGCCGCAAGCCAAAGCGAGCGGCAGACCGCTCTATTTCCGAAACTTGATCAGCTCGCCATGGACGTCGCTTGTGGGCGACAGGGCGTCCAGGATCATTGGCGCAAGCTCTTCCGGCCGCGGCAAAGTGGTGGGATCCTCGCCGGGCATCGCCTTGGCCCGCATGATGGTGCGCACGGGTCCCGGATCGAGCGCATTCACTTTCACATTGGTGCCGTTGCATTCGGCGGCATAGGTGAATGCGATGGTTTCCAGCGCCGCCTTGCTCATGGCATAGCCGCCCCAGAAGGCGGTGTTGCGCCGCGCCGCCGCCGAACTCACCATCAGTACCCGGCCCGCCTCGGACTGGCGCAGCAAGGGATCGAAAGACCGCAGCAGGCATTGCCCAGGAACGCGTCGAGCTTCTTCCAGCGCTCGAAGATCGAGGCACCCAGCCGGTCGATGGCGGCGAAGTCCTTGAGGTTGAGCGGGACCAGGGTGGCGGTGCCGCCGGCCTTCTGAATCGCGTCGTCGGTCTCTTCCAATCCGCCCACGGTACGGGCGACGCAGATGACGTGCGCGCCTTCGCGCCCCAGCGCGATGGCGGCGGCGCGGCCGATGCCGCGGGAAGCGCCCGTCACGAGAGCGATTTTGTTTTCGAATCTTCTGCTCATGATCTCAGCTCGGAATTATGGATAGCCCGCGCGCTTCCTTGGCGGGCCATGACAAGTTGCTGTGTCAGGCGACGTCGGCCAGAAGCGACAATTGCCGGTCCCGCACCCCGCCGGAAATGTCGGTCAGGGCGATGGGATATTCGCCGGAGAAGCAGGCATCGCAGAAGCTCGGTGCGCGCGCATCCCGGGCCGGGCGCTCCATGGCGCGATAAAGCCCGCTCATGGAAATGAAGGCCAGGCTGTCGGCGCCGATGAAGCGGCGCATGCCTTCGACATCCATCCGGTGCGCCAGAAGATCGTCGGTATTGGGCGTATCCACGCCATAGAAGCAGGAATGGGTGGTGGGCGGGCTGGCGACGCGGAAATGCACTTCGCTGGCGCCCGCATCACGCACCATCTCGACGATCTTCTTGGAGGTGGTGCCGCGCACGATGGAATCGTCCACCAGCACCACGCGCTTGCCCTTGAGCTTGGCGCGATTGGGATTGTGCTTCAGGCGCACGCCCAGATGGCGGATGCGGTCGGACGGCTCGATGAAGGTCCGCCCGACATAATGGTTGCGGATGATGCCGAGTTCGAAAGGGGTTTTCGCGGAATTGGCGAAACCCAGCGCGGCGGGCACGCCCGAATCCGGCACCGGAATCACCATGTCGGCGACGACCGGCGATTCTTCCGCCAGGACTTCGCCGATCCGCTTGCGCGCCTCGTAGACGTTGCGGCCTTCCAGCGTCGAATCCGGCCGTGCGAAATAGATATATTCGAAGACGCAGAAACGGTGCTGCTGCGGCTTGAAGGGAAAGTGGCTCTCGATTCCATCCTTGGTGGCCACCACCATCTCGCCGGGCTTCACGTCGCGCACGAATTCCGCGCCGATGATGTCCAGCGCGCAGGTTTCCGACGCCAGGATCGGCGCGCCTTCCAGCATGCCAAGAACCAGCGGCCGCACGCCGAAGGGATCGCGCACCCCGATCAGCTTCTTGGAAGTGAGCGCGACCAGGGAATAAGCCCCTTCGACCTGGCGCAGCGCATCGATCAGCTTGTCGACAATGCGCGGACAGGCGCTGCGCGCCGCCAGATGGACGATGGTTTCGGTGTCGGAGGTGGATTGGAAGATGGCGCCTTGGGCCACCAGCTCGGTGCGCAAAGTATGGGCGTTGGTGAGATTGCCGTTGTGGGCGACGGCGATGCCGCCACCCGTCAGATCGGCGAAGATGGGCTGGATGTTGCGGGCGTTGGAACCGCCCGCCGTCGAATAGCGGACATGGCCGACCGCATATTGGCCTTTCAGATTCTTGGCGGCGTCGGACTTGCGCCCGAAGGCGTCGCCGACCAGGCCGATATGGCGTTCCGCGATGAACTGGCCATTGTCATAGGTGACGATGCCGGCGGCTTCCTGGCCGCGATGCTGCAGGGCATGAAGTCCCAAAACGCTCAGCGCGCCGGCATCGGCATGGCCGAAAATACCGAAAACCCCGCACTCTTCATGCAAAGTATCCGCATCGAGAATATGGTCTTGGCCGGTCATGGCTTGTCGCTTCCGCCGTTCCCCGTGGCCCCGAGGAGGGTGTCTAGCGCGCGGCGATCCTTGACGCCATAGGCTTTCCGGTCCGGGTTGGCCGCTGTGCTCTTGTGTTGCACCTGATCCCCAGTTTCCGCCGTTTTCGGCGCCCGGTTGGCCTCCTCGTTGCGGCGGATCAACTCACCCAGCGCGTCGTGGCGGCGCTTGCCGGCCTCGGGCGGTTTGCTGGCGAAATCGGCATAGGCGCGCTCCGGCGCCAAGGACAGCAGCACTTCGGCGGAAGATTGGATCAGGGGAAGGCTGCGCGCCTCGGTCAGGGCCTTGGGATGCTCCTTGATCGGCACGAAATAGGTAAACGCCATGTAAGCCAGGCCCACGATCACCAGGCCTCGCACCACGCCGAAGGCGATGCCCAGGCCGCGGTCCAGCGGCCCGATGGGAGAATGTTTCACGGTTTCCGAAAAACGGTGACCGATAAAGGAAAGCGGGATGACGACGACGAGGAAGATGCCGGCATAGGCGGCGAGCGAAGCGATCCAGGGCGTTTCGATCACGCCGCGCATCAGGGGAATGAGCCAGGGCCCGAAATAGAGCGTGGCGAAGGCCGCCGCCGCCCAGGCGAAGATACCCAGAACTTCGGACATGAAACCGCGCCAGGCCGCGTAGGCACAGGAAACCACCACCGCCAGGAGGACCAGGACGTCGACGAAGGTGATCGGCAGGACCATGATTCGTGTTTTAGCAGTTTTGCCGGGGCCCCGCCCCGGTCGTCCTCAACCCTCGGAGGGCATTTTTCCGACCCGCGCCTGGGACGGCCGGTGCGCGAAAGCCAGAAGATCGGCCACGCTGGCGATTTCGGTGAGCCGCATGCCGGCGCCTTCGGCCTTGGTCCCTTTGGGGATGAAGGCCTGGCGGAAACCCAGCTTGGCGGCCTCTTTCAGCCGCGCCTCGGCCTGGGGCACCGGACGGATGTCGCCGGAGAGCGAAATCTCGCCGAAAAAGACGCTGTCCTTCGGCAGCGGGCGCCCGCCGAGCGAGGATATCAGGGCGGCGGCGGCGGCCAGGTCGCAGGCCGGCTCGGAAATCTTCAAGCCGCCCGCGATGTTGAGATAGACGTCGGAGCCGCCAATGCCCACGCCCGCGCGCGCATCCAGCACCGCCAGGATCATCGCCAGCCGGCCGGTATCCCAGCCCACCACTGCCCGGCGCGGCGTGCCATATCCTGCCGGCGCAACCAGCGCCTGAATCTCGCACAACAAGGGACGCGTGCCTTCCAGTCCCGCGAACACCGCCGTGCCGGGAGCGCTGGAATCGCGATCTCCCAAGAACAAGGCGGACGGGTTGGCGACCTCCTTCAGGCCGCGACCCGTCATCTCGAACACGCCGATCTCGTCGGTGGGACCGAAACGGTTCTTCACCGCGCGCAGGACGCGGAAATGATGACCGCGCTCGCCTTCGAAATAGAGCACCGCGTCCACCAGATGCTCCACCACCTTGGGCCCGGCGATCTGGCCTTCCTTGGTGACATGGCCGACCAGGATGAGCGCCGCGCCGGAGGATTTGGCATAACGCACCAGATCGAAGCTGGCGGTGCGGACCTGGGCGATGGTGCCGGGCGCCGCGTCGAGCGCGCCGGTCCACAAGGTCTGGATGGAATCGATGGCGACGATCCCGGGCGGCTTGCCGCCTTCCAGGGTCGCCAGAATGTCCTCGACATTGGTGGCTGCGCCCAGATGCAAGGGCGCCTCGGACAATTCCATGCGCGCGCCGCGCATGCGCACCTGCGCCATCGCCTCTTCGCCGGAGATATAGACCGCGCGGCCACCCTTCTTGGCGTATTCGCCCAGCGCCTGGAGAATCAGGGTGGATTTGCCGATCCCGGGATCGCCGCCCACCAGCAGCGCGGAGCCTGCCACGAGGCCGCCACCGCAGACCCGGTCGAATTCGGCGATGCCGGTGATGCGCCGGGGCGGCGGCACATCCTCGGTCTTGAGGTCTTCCAGGGCAAATTTCCGCCCTTTCACGCGGCGGGTGGCGCTACCGCCGATGGGCGGCGCGGCGCCCTCCTCCACGATGGTGTTCCAGCCGTTGCAGGCTTCGCACTTGCCCGACCATTTGGGGGCCGTCGCGCCGCACGCCTGACAAACGAAGCTGGAAGAAGATTTGGCCATGAATCAATCGTAGCACGCCCGTCAAGCGGGTTGGCCGCCAATCGTCAGGCTTTAACAGCCATCTTGATCGGGCCTTCCGCGCGGCCGTGAATGAACTGATCGACATAGGGGTTGCCGCTGCGGTCGATCTCCGCGGTCGGGCCGTTCCAGATGATCTTGCCCTGATAGAGCATGGCGATGCGGTCGGAAATCTTACGGGCGCTGGTCATGTCGTGGGTGATGGAAAGCGCGGTCGCGCCCACATCCTTCACCGTCGATACGATCAGATCGTTGATGATGTCGGCCATGATGGGATCGAGCCCCGTGGTCGGCTCGTCGAAGAAGATGATCTCCGGATCCGCCGCGATGGCCCGGGCCAGGCCCACGCGCTTCTGCATGCCGCCCGACAACTCCGCCGGACTGAGAGCCGCCACGTCGCTGGTCAGCCCGACCTTGGCGAGCTTTTCAATGGCGATGTCCTTGGCCTTGGAACGCGACATGCCATGGCCCTGGATCAGGCCGAAGGCGACATTCTCCCAGACCGGCAAGCTATCGAACAGCGCCCCGCCTTGGAGATGATGCTAGTTAGTCCGTATCGGCCCTGGTGCGCTGACCTGGGTCATCAGGTCGTCATTCCACTTCCCATCGACGATCACGTGTGCCGTCGCGCCAAGCTCGGCTGCTTCGATCAGGTTATGGTTCACATAGGCGTAGA
>JAFKFF010000374.1:1405-8406 GCA_017307315.1 Alphaproteobacteria bacterium | reverse complement strand
CGGCACGATGGTGGCGCCGAACAAATCGAAGCTGGTCTTGAAGTCGCCGCCGATCGAGCCGCGCAGCGAATTGGCGTAATAGGGCGCGACCTGGAGGTCGAGACCTTCGCCGCCGCCGCTCTCGGTATAGCCTTCCTCGCGCATGGCCAGGCCATCGAGCGCGATGTGGGGCAGGAACTCCAGGAAGCCGTATTTCAGGAACACGCCGCCGGTAACGCCGGCCGCGCCCACCAGCCCGGCGCGCTTGCCGACCGCATCGCGGCTCTGGTCGGCCACCACCATGGTGCGGTTGCCGACGAAGCTGCCGTAACCCACGCTGGCGGTGGAATCGATGAAGATGTGCTTGCCGCGCCAGTCGCTGTAGCCGGTCAGCATGTACCATTGCTCATGTGTCAGGCTGCTGCGCGGCAGGGTCTCGCTGACGTCGCCGGAATAATAGGTGAGCGCGCCGCCATACCAGCCGTCCCGCGCCGAGCCGAAATCCAGGCCCAGCGAGAAGCCGAAGCCGTGATCCTTGTAGTTGGTCAAGGTGCCGTTGGCGTCGTTGCGGCCCTTGTTGTTGATGTTGCCGATGAACTCCTCGCTCCAGAGCGTGAGTTCGCCCGGCTGGTCGGCATAGGACCTGAGCAGCCGCTGGCGCGCCGCCACCGGGCCGGTGGCCTGGTCGGTCAGCATGATGGCGACCTGGCGGGTGCCGCCCGAGACGTCGGGGGTCATCTGCGAGAAGATTTCGTTCGCCCGCTGCTGGCTGGCGGCGACATTGATGCCGCTCGCGGGGATGCCGTTGGTCTTGTAGACCGTCATGCTGTTGCCGATGGCCGAGCCCAGCTGCGGATCGTTGGCCAGCGCCGCCGCCGCATAGGGGAAGATCGCCTTGGCGTCCCCACTGAGGTTGAGGCCCGGCGTGCCGTCGGCATTGGTGGCGCCGGTGGAGCGCGGCAACAAGGTCAAAAGCAGGTTGTTGTGTCCCGCATCGAAGGACAAGGGATCGGGCACCCCGGCGCTGTTGCCTTGGGTGTCGGTCTGGGATTCGAACAAGAAGGGGATGTTCTGCGACAGGATGGCGTTCTGCTGCGCCAAGGTCGTGTCGATGATCGCGGTCTGCGAGCTGATCAGGGTGATGACCTGGCGAGTGGGGTTGGCGGTGGACTCCGCCGTCGAGCCCGACGAAATGAAACTGCCCAGCTTCAGCCCGATATTGGCGTTGGACAGCGTCACATTGGGCGCGGTCGTGCCGTTGGTGGCGGCGAGCACCACCGGGGTGACCGAGGAGGCATTGGTCTGGGTCATGGAAAGGCCCAGGGTGCCGCCATTGGCGACGATCAAATCGTGGACATTGACCGAGCCGCCGGTGGGCGCGGACAGGAAGAGCTGGCCGTTATTGTCGACATGCACGTCCAGCCCGCCCGACGAGGAGGCGATGATGCTGTTGACATAGCCGAAACCGCCGACATGCAAGGGGTTTCCGGTGCCGGAGCCGAAATTGATCAGGTTGGTTTCGCTGATCGGCGGCGCGCCGGAAACGCTGCCGCTGATGCGGCCGGTGACGGTGGCGTAGTTGAAGGGCGTATTCGCCACGGCCGCACCCTGCACCGCGGTGATGGCGGTGTTGGCGTTGCCGCTATTGTCGTTGGGATTGGTGGCGTCCCCGACATTGCCGACATTGAGGACGTTGCCGCCGCCGCCCGAATTGAACAGCACGTCGCCTTCGATCAACCCGCTATTGTTGATGACGGTCTGGCCCGCCGTGCCGGCCAGAAGGTTGATCGCCAGCGTATTGTTGACCACCGCGGCGTTGGCGCCCGGGGTCTGCACGGTGGTGACGGCGGTGATCTGGCCCGCATTGTTGATCAGCCGCACGCTGCCCGACTGGTCCAGGATGGCGGTGGCGGTCTGGGTGAAGGGCGAAGCCGCCGGCGCGTTGATCGCATCGGGTGAAATCGTGCTGGTGCGGACATTGGCCGCGATCGAACCATGCTGCAGCACGTCGATCTGCGGCACCACGGCCTGGTCGCCGATCTGCAGCGCGGTGGCGATGCCGCCGCCCGGACCCACCACCGCGGCGGCGATGGTGCCCGGCGTGTAGGTGGTGCCGCTGATGAACTCGCCCGCCACATCGATCCGGGGAACGGTGGCGAAGGCGCCGACGTAAAGGCCCGCCGCCGCGATGCTGGAGGTGGTGTCCTCCTTGGTCTGGGCCTGGGCGCGGATGGTGCCGGTGTTGAGCAGGCCACCGCTCGCCGCCGTGCTGTCGCAGACCCCGCCCGAAGCCACGCCCAGGCAGGTGAAGTTGGTGGCCGAAGAGCCCTGAATGGCGACCGCCAGCGCGCTCACGTCCAGGTCGACGGGCACGCCGGTGATGGTGCCGTGATTGATGAAGGCGTAACCCTTGCCGCCATCGACCGAGTCGATCTGGGTTCCGACCGGCCCGATGATGGCCGGCCCGGCCACGGTCGGCGACAGCGCGGTAACGGTCTGCGACGGATCGATCAGTACGGTCGGGGCGAAGACCGAGCCGCTGCTGCCGGAGAACAGATCGCCATTGCCGCTGATCACGGCGGAAGGCGTGGTGCCGTTGGAGGTCGAAGGCCCGGCATTGTAGAAGCCGCCCGCCACCGAGCTGCCGATGATGACGGCGCTGCCGCTTTCGTAATTGCCGCCCTTGCGGTTGGGGTTGAGCGTGCCCAGGACCTGAATGGTGCCGAAATTGGCGAAAGCGCCGGTGGAGGCGGTGGCGGTGCCGGAATTGGCGCAGGTATAGCCCACGCCCGCATTGTCAACGCAGGGGGTTATGGGGCCCAGGATCGCGATGCCGCGGGCCTGGTTGCCCACCGCCGTCAAGCTGGCGAGCTGACCGATGACGAAATTGCCCTGGAGATTGCCCTCGACCGCGATAGCGGTGTTGCCCAGGCTCTGGGACTTGTCGCTGGCCCGCGCCACCATGCTGCCGCCCAGGGTGACGTCGCCGTCGATGGTGGTGCCCTTGACCAGGGTAAAGATGTTGCTGCCGTCGCCGACCACCGAAACGGACGAGCCGGAGACGCTGGCCGCGCTGCCGGCGGTGGTGGTGATGGTGGCCAGCGTGATCGGCGCGTAATAGGTGTGGCCGCCCTGGATCAGCAGCGCCGACTTGCCGGTGCCGTCGCCGGTAAGGTTGATATTGCCCAGGTTGGCGATGCCGCTGGTGCTGACGATGTCGCCCGCGCTGGTGTCCACCAGGATGCCGACCGCCCCTGCCGTGTTCTCGTTGGAGATCACGCCCTGGTTGATCAGGAAATTGTTGGAATTGATGGTGACCGCCGGGCTTGCCGCCTTGATCTCCACCCCGCCGGAATTGATGGTGATGTCGCCTGCCGATGTGGTGTTGATGGCCGACTTGCGGGTTTCGGTGATGGTGGTCGCGCCATGGGCCGGGGTTGCAAAGGGCGCGGCCAGCAATGCGGTCGCGGCGGCGGAAAGCATCAGGCGGTGCTTCGTCAAAATCCAAACCTCGTATTGTTGGCCAAGAACGCCCGCGCTTTTCGCGCAAGCCCTTGATCTGGCTCCGGCCTTTTCAGGCTTTCCGCTCTCATCCGCTCGGGTCCGGTCCCGGCCCGCCTTTGTACCCGGCCCGCGCCGCCGTTCAACAGCAAATTTTCACGCTTTAATGGGGTGTTAGGCCGTTCCGCCACACTCTGGCAGGTGAAAAAGGCTTAACCCGAGCGCCCTTTCCGCATGAATCCGGCCCGCCCGACCGTTCTGACCCGATTGAGCCAGAAGGAAGTTTCCGCGGCGGCGGCCCGCCACGAGATGCTCTATTCCGGCCGGCTGGGCGGGGCGCGGGCCACCTTCACCTTTTGCGACCTCTCGGGACTGGATCTGGCGGGGCGCAACCTCGCCGACGCTGATTTCACCGGCGCGGTGCTGGAGGAGGCCAATCTGTCCGGCGCCCGGTTGGACGCGGCCAGTTTCTTCGGCGCCGATTTGCGCCGGGCCAATCTTTCCAACGCGCAGATGCGCCGGGCCGACCTGCGCGGCGCCTCGCTGCGCGGCGCCAACCTCATCGGCACCGACCTTTACGAAGCCGATTTCCGCGAAGGCGCGATCATGGAAAAGGATCGCCACGGCAATCTGAAGATGCTGCAGCATGACGCCAAGCCGTCGGAATTGCCGTCCGCCATGCTCAATTCCGCCAATCTGGAGCGCGCCAAGCTCACCGGAGCGATGGCGGCGCAGGCCGATTTCACCGATGCGGTGATGAAGGGCTGCCGGCTGACCCGCGCCAATCTGCGCCAAGCGCGCCTGACCGGCGCCAATCTGGAGAATGCCGATCTGTCGGGCTGCGACCTGTCGGGGGCCGATCTGGCCGGCGCGATCCTGGTGGGCGCGCGCATGGATTTCACCAACACCCATGGCGCCGACCTGTCGCGCACCCTGACCGACAAGAGCGAGCCCGACGCCGCCGAAACAAGGCGGATCGAGGAGATGCTGGACGCCCACGCGCTCTGGGCCCAAAGCGATGGCCGCGAAGGCGCGCCCGCCGACCTTTCCGGATTGGACCTTCGGCGTACCCGCAACCTGGCGCATCGGATGCTGACCGCCCTGACCGCGCCGGGCGCGGTGCTCTACGGCATCAATCTGGAAGGCGCCTCGCTTCAAGGCAGCAACCTCAAGCTCAGTCACACCGATCTCAGCGACACCATCCTCGCGCCCTTGCTGATTGCCGGCGAACGCCTGCTGCCGGCGCGGCTCGACAATGTCGAAGCCCGCTATGCCGATTTTCATGGCGCGGATTTGCGCAAGGCGCGCATGGCGGGCAGCGATCTGGCCTACGCCAACCTCACCGGATCGGATTTGCGCGGCGCGGACATGACCGATGTCACCCTGATGGGCGCCAAGCTGCCCATGCAGTTCGCGGAAATAGCTTGATTCCTTTTATTTCCCCTCCGCCCTGCGCAGCTTATTTTTGCGTGCAGGCTAACGCCTGCACGCAATAAGCGCTGCTACGGGCACCTCCCCGCCAGCATGCTTCGCATGCGCGGGGAGGCAGGGCCGGAGCCAAGGCTCACTAAGAAAAATTTACACGATTGCGCGCTGCGGCTGCGCCGCCAATGGCTTCGCCATGCGGGGGAAGAAAGCCGGTGCCAAGGCGCCCATGCGTTTTCGCGCAAGGGACGTGTTCCGGCGAAGCCTCACGGCATGCTTGAAAGAAAAAAGGCGAGGTGCGTGGGAACGCACCTCGCCAAGTTTCACGCCCCGCAGCATGGAGTGCCCTGGGGCGGATGTCTCTGAGCGCTTACGCGAAAGAGACGTTGGGAAAAGAACCGCGGCCTTTTCGCCCCCGCGCATGCGAAACATGCTGGCGGGGGAGATGCCCGCAGCAACCTCTCGAGGTTGTGTAGGGCAGAGGGGTAGATTTAAGCCGCTTTCGCGCCTTCGATGGTTTTCAACTCCGGCGCGTTGATGGTGATGCGGCGCGGCTTCTTGGCCTCGGGCACGACACGCTCCAGATCGACATGGAGCAGCCCGTTCTCGAGCTTGGCGCCTCGGACCTCGACATGCTCGGCCAGCTGGAACTTGCGTTCGAAGCCGCGGCCCGCGATGCCCTGATGCAGATAAGCGGGCCTGGCGGCGTCTTCGCGCTTGCCCGCGACGGTCAGAACGCCGTCCGCGACTTCGACACTGAGATCCTTCTCGGCGAAGCCGGCGGCCGCGACGGTGACGCGATAATTGTTCTCGTCGCTGCGCTCGATATTGTAGGGCGGATAGCCCTGGGCAGTGTCGGCACTCTCAAGCAGGTCGAGAAGACGATCGAAACCGACGGTGGAACGGAAGAAAGGCGAATAATCCAGGCGCATGTTACAACCTCCTAAAAGCGTTGCGTTTTCCGGTGCGAATGCCCCCGGAACAGCTTTTAGATGGGCATGGAACCGAAGCCTTCAAGGCCTGGAATCGACCCGGAGCGATCAAAATTTTTCGAAAAAATGCGCCAGCGCCAGAAGCCAGAGCAGCGCCATGGTGCCGTAGATCACCCCGTCCATCTGGCGCTTGCCAAGGCTTATCCCGGTCGTGTCCGCAAGAAGCGTGCGCAGCCACGCGCCCTCCTCGCGGTTGGCCTGCGGCGCGCGCCAGCGCCGGTGCCGCAGCCAGTTTTCCAGATTGTTCAGAATGCAGGCGTCGCGGTTGAGCTTCCAGTGCAGAACCATGGCGGGCAGGAAGATCAGATAAAAGCCCAGCCAAGGACGGCCCGCAAACGCCCATCCCGCCACAACGCCCGCCAGCACGGCGAGATGGATCAGAAAACAGGCCCAGCCAAGGGCATCGCGGCCGTTGCGCATGGGATGAACTTGATCACAGGCCAAAGGCTTCGCAAACTGGTTCCCACATGCTGAATGCCGCCCGCGACATCCATCACATCGCCCTTGCCGCGGGCGCCGTCGCCCTGCGCGCCGCCCGTTTCGATGCGCCGGAGGCGCGCGGCCTCTGTCTGCTCCTCAACGGCCAGACCGAATTCATCGAAAAATATTTCGAAGTGATCGACGAGCTGCGCGCCCGCGGTCTGACCGTGATCACATTCGATTGGCGCGGACAGGGCGGTTCGGGCCGGCTGCTGCCCGATCCGACCAAGGCCCATATCGAGGATTTCGCCGCTTACGACCAGGATCTCGCCATCGTGATGCGCGAGCTGGTCGCGCCCCTGGCGGCGGAACACGAATTGCGGCCTCTGGCGCTGGCCCATTCGATGGGCGGGCACATCCTGCTGCGCCGGCTGCACGATGTGGCGGGCGAATTCTCGGGCGCCGTCTTTTCCGCGCCCATGCTGGGCATCAACCCCCGGGGCACGCCCTGGTGGGTGGTGGAAAGGATCGCCGCCCATCTCAACCGCAACGCGCCCTCGACGGATTTCGTCTGGGGCATGGCGGCGCGCGACCAGCGCTATCTGCCTTTCGCGCAGCAGATCGTCACCTCCGATCCGATGCGCTATGCGCGCAACCAGGCGCTGCTCGCCGCGCAACCGGATC
>JAFKFF010000374.1:0-1381 GCA_017307315.1 Alphaproteobacteria bacterium | reverse complement strand
GGCTCGGCGCCGCCATGCGGTCGATCGCCCTTCTGCGCAGGCCCGGCTATGCCGAAGCCATCGAGACCGAATGCCTCTTCTTCGGCGCGGGCCATGACCGGGTCTGCGAAACGCGCGACGTCGCGGCTTTCGCGGCGCGCATGCCGCACGCCCGCTTTGTCGAGATCGCCGCCGCCGAACATGAAATCCTGATGGAGCGGGACGTGTTCCGGGCCGCCTTCTGGTCGGGCTTCGATACGTTCCTGAAAAAAATCGCCCCAGCGGTTTCCCGCTGAGGCGATGGCATCGTCGGGCCGATCTTATTGCGGCTGCGCCGGGGAATCGGGCTGGACCGCGGCAGGTGCCGCCTGCGGCTCGGGCGTGGTCGCCGGGGCGGACGTCGGAGCCGGCAGCGGCGTCATGCTGGCCGTATCGGTCGGTGCGGCCGTGGGAACGGCATTGTCGCTGGCCTGGGGCGCGTTCGTATCCGGCGGCGGCGTCATCGCCTGGGGTTCCTGCGGGGTCGCGGCGCTGGGAACATTCGCCGCCAGGGCATCGGGCGCCGCGCTCTTGGGCTGGGTGGCGGCCAGAGCCTCGCGATTGAGCTGCGCCGTCTCTTCGGCTTCGGCCGCGTTCATGGCTTCCTCCGCCTTGCGCACCGCGGCGCTCTTCACCGGAGCCTCTACGCCGACGGTGTCCCCGCCCAGGCCGATGCCGGGCTTCGCGTCCGCCGGCTTTGCCTCGGCCGAGCGCGTGTCCGGCACCATTGCAGGCGCGCTTCCCGGCATCCCCGCAGTCTCGGATGAAGTCTTCGCCGTGGTGCCGCTATTGGGCATCGCCTGCGGAGCGGACATGTCGGAAGCCGGAGGCGGCGGTGTCGGCGCGGTCTGAACCGGCGCGTTGGCGGCGATTTGAGAGGCCGGTGCCTTCGCGGCAAGTTTCGCCGGTTCGCCGGAGCCGGCAAACATGTAAACACCGGCCGCGCCCAACAGCAGCGCCACCACCAGGGCTCCGCCGATCAGCTTGCCCTTGCCGCCCTCTTCCTGCTTCTCCTCGAAATGATGAAAATTCGAAAGCCCGCCATTGTCGATCAAGGTGTGCTTTTCGTCCGCGGCGATGACATCCATCGGCGGGGACACCGGCGCGGGCGGCATCATCACCGATTGGAGCGGCGGCTCGGCGCAGAGCGGAAAGTCCATCCTGGCGACCGGCGATGCGCGCGTGCACGACGCGGCGATGCGGCTTCTGGCAAGCTGAAGCGCCTCCAAAAACATGGCGAAAGTGGCGCGCAAATGCGAAATTTTCGCCCAATGCCGCCGCAATGATACCGCCCATGTGACCGCAACGGCCCGGGCGCGCGCACGTTTTCTACCTGCAACATCATTAGGGCAGGAGAAGGCAT
>JAFKFF010000373.1 GCA_017307315.1 Alphaproteobacteria bacterium | reverse complement strand
ATTCGGCTGCTCCCACCCTGGTGCTGGTCGGTCTGCACCAGCATCCGGAAGGGGGAGGCGAGATCTTCGAGGCCTACGACATGCTTGCCAAATGCCGGATGGCTTTGGAACGCGCCAAAGCCTTGGGCATTCCCATCGCCCATGCCCGCAGTATCTCTCCCAAGGGCGTCAGCGACAGGTTGCGCTATCCGCCATGGATCGCCGGTTTCGAGCCCATGCGCTGCGACATGGTTTTCGACCTCCTCCAGCCTTCCTGCTACTCCAACTTGGAGTTCGCCCGGGCCATGGACCATTCGGGAGGAAATTTTGCCATCGCGGGGATGTTTGGGGATACGGCCTGCCTTGCGACCGCGATCGATGCCCATCACCGCCGGCACAATTTCACCTATCTCGCCGACGCCACCGCTTGTCGCGGCACCGGCGGATTGCCGGCGCGCGCCTTCCACGACGCGGTGACACAGCTGATGTCCTGCTACGGCGCCGTGATGGAAGTAGCGGGCTGGCAAAGGACTCTGGCCGTGCGCAGAGGCGCAAGCTGATGGATCACCAAACCGCGCACACGCTGCAATATTTCCTGGCCTCGCTCGCCGGTATTGCCCGGGCACTCGACGATCTGGGCTATCGCGAAGAGGCGGGTAAGATTTTCCAGGTGCGCAGGAGTCTCGCGGGCAAGGCCGGCGCCGCGGATCCCGCAATGCTCGAGCAGGCGGAAAAGAAGGACAAGCCATGAAAAAGCAATCGGTCGAAGATCATATTCTCACCTGGCTCAAGACCAGCCTGCCGTCCGTGGCGGGCGCGATCACGCGGGAGACCGACCTGATTGGCGACCTCGACCTGGATTCGATGTCCATGGTGTCCCTGATTTTCTCTCTCGACGAGGCATTCCATGTCGGGACCGACCAAATGGGCGATCTGGTCGCCAGTTGCCGCACGGTCGGAGACCTGATCGCCGCGACCGAGCAGCTTCGGCACGAACGGGTCTGAACCGCGAGCGAAAGGAGGGCGCGCGATGCAATTCGACAGGCTTATCGGCGATCTTCCCCGCAAGACGGGAGCGATCGTCACTTTCATCCAAGGCAGAATGGTGCGGCATGACTATGCGACGCTGGCAGGGGACGTGGCGCAGGCGAGCGCCGACCTGGAGCGTTGGGGTGTCGTGCCGGGCCTGCGCGTGGGCATCTTCGCTCCCAATTCCTACGCCTATATCGTTCACGATCTGGCGCTGATCTCTCTGGGCGCGATCTCGGTCGCCTTTACCGACGATTTCTCGGCGAGCCTGGATCGCGCGCTGGTCGATCGCTATGGCATTGCGCTCATGCTGGTGGTCAGAAGTGTTCGCCACGGCTTTCAGGACGCCGACAAATTTGTCGCGTTGATGGACGGGAGCAATGCCGATGTCCGTGTCCTGCCGCGCAGGCCCTATGCGGAGGGCGATCAGCCCGGCGATCTCAGCCTGGCTTTTTCATCCGGTTCCGCGGGCGGGCTGAAAGGGCTGGTTATCAGCCGGAGGGGGGCGGAACTCACTCTGCCCCCGGTGCTCGATGCTCTCGGGGCGGCGCATGACGATCGCTTGCTGCTGTTCCTGCCCATGTCCAATTTCCAGCAGCGGATGATGTATTACGCCTCGATCTGGCGCGACTTCGATCTCATCGTCACCGATTACACCCAGCTTTATCCGGCAATGAAAGCCTTGCAGCCGACCATTCTGATCGCGCCGCCGGTTCTCTATCAGCTGATACATACGCGCTTTTCGGCGCCCGGCGCCGGAAGCTGGCGGCGCAGGCTGGGCGACCGATTGCTGAAGCTTCCTTTTGGCAATGCCTGGCGGCAAAAGATCGCGCGCTTTGCCTATCGCGACGTCCATACGCTGTTCGGCGGTCGGATGCGGCTTCTGGCCACCGGCATGGCGCCGATAAGTCCCCATGTCAGCCGCTTCTTCGATCGGGTGATGCTGCCCTTGTGCGAGTCTTACGGCCTGGCGGAGGCGGGATCGCTGACGTTCCGCCGCCCCCATGTCGACGCCTATGGCTCGGTCGGCAAGCTGCTTTCCGGTGTCAAGCTCGATTTCGAACCCGATGGCGAGATCATCGTCCACCGCGAGGCCTTTTTGACCCGCCGTTATTTCCAATGCGCGTCGGGCGAGAATGAGAGCACCTTTCTGGACGGCAGCCGCGTCGCCACCGGTGACATCGGCCGCCTCGACGCCGACGGCAATCTCTATCTGCTGGGGCGAAAGAAGGAACTGATCGTGACGCCGGCTGGATACAAGATTCATCCGGAAGCATTGGAAGGCGCGTTCAACACTTGCGAGGACATTGTTCAGTCCGTGGTTTTCCAGAAGCCCGGCGCCTCGCACCTGACCTGCGTGGTGGTTCAAGGCCAGGACCGGTCCGAAGACGCGGCCCGCCGCATCCACCGCCATGTCGAGGCGGCCACGGCCGGAAAGAAGGTCAAGGTCGGAGAAATCAAATTCGCCGACGAAGCCTTCTCGCGCGAGAACGGGATGCTGAGGCCCAACATGAAGTTGAACCGCAAGGGCATTGCCGCCAGATACGCGCAAGCCTCCTAGCGCGAAGGCTCATCCGGGCTTGTCCGGATGAGCCTTCCCCGCTCAAGCCCGAGTGCTCGCGGCCTTCAGGCGTCCACGCACCGCCTTGGCAGCCGCCACCATGGCGGTGAGGGCGGGCTTCACTTCCGCCCAGCCGCGCGTCTTCAGCCCGCAATCGGGATTGACCCAAAGCTGCTCCGGCTTCAGCACCTTCAATGCTTTTTCCAGAAGCGCCTCCATTTCCTGCTGGCTTGGTATGCGCGGAGAATGGATGTCGTACAGTCCGGGCCCGATATCGTTCGGATAGGCGAAGTCGGCGAATGCATCCAGCAAGGTCATGGCCGACCGCGAAGTCTCGATCGAGATCACGTCCGCATCCATCGCCGCTACGGCCGCGATGATGTCGCCGAACTCCGAATAGCACATATGGGTGTGGATCTGGGTCTGCGGCCGGACCCCGGAGGCGGTGAGGCGGAACGCTTCCACCGCCCAGTCGAGGTAATTTTGCCATTCCGATTTGCGGATCGGCAATCCTTCGCGCAACGCCGCCTCGTCGATCTGGATGATCTTCACGTCGGCGCGCTCCAGATCCAGAACCTCGTCGCGGATGGCGAGCGCGATCTGGCGGCAGGTGTCGCGGCGCGGCTGGTCGTCGCGCACGAAGCTCCATTGCAGGATGGTGACCGGCCCGGTGAGCATGCCCTTGACCGGCTTTTGGGTATGGCGCTGGGCGGTCAGGGTCCAATGAAGCGTCATCGGCGCCGGCCGGACGACATCGCCGAAAATGATCGGCGGCTTGACGCAGCGCGAGCCGTAGCTCTGGACCCAGGCGCGTTCGGTGAAGGCAAAGCCGGTCAGGCGCTCGCCGAAATATTCCACCATGTCGTTGCGCTCGAATTCGCCATGCACGGGAACGTCGATGCCGATCTCATCCTGCCAGCGCATCGCTTCGGCGATCTTTTCTTCCAGAAGCCCCTCATAGGCAGTCTCATCGAGTTGACCCTTGCGGAACTGGGCCCGAACCTCGCGCAGGGCCTTGGTCTGGGGCAGGGAGCCGATGCTGGTGGTGGGGAGCAGTGGCAGGTTAAGGACGGACTGCTGGATCGCGATGCGATCGCGGAAGCCTGGATGCCTGTCCGCCATGTCCGGCGTGACCGCGGCGAGCCGCTGCTTGACCGCGGGATCATGAATGCGCTGGGATGTGACGCGGCTTCCGATGGCTTGCGCGTTCCTGCGGAAATAATCGCCGTCGCGCCGGTTGTTGGCCGCCGATGCCAGCGCCGCGATCTCGCCCAGCTTTTGGGTGGCGAAGGAAAGCCAGCCCTTCAATTCGGCGTCGAGTTTGGTCTCCGTGTCGAGATCGACGGGAACATGCAGAAGCGAACAGCTGGGCGCGACCATCAACGGGCCGGCCCGAAGCGTATAGGCCCGCTCGATGACGCGTTCCGCGTCGGTCAACGCGGCCTTCCAGATGTTGCGGCCATCCACCAGGCCGAGGGATACGGCGCGGTCGGCCGGAATGGTGCGGCACACTTCCTCAAGCTGGCCCGGCGCGCGTATGAGATCGATATGCACGCCGGCGACGGGCAGATCCGCTAGGCAGGAAAGATTGTCTCCCACCGCGCCGAAATAGGTCGCCAGCATCAGCTTCGCGGGCAAGCCGGAAAAGGCGGCGTAGGCGGATGCGAAAGCATGACGGGTATCGGCATCCAGATCTGCGACCAGAACGGGTTCGTCGATCTGAATCCATTCCGCGCCGGCCTCGCAGAGGGCCGCGATGGCTTTTGCATAAAGCGTCAGGATCTGCGGCAGCAGCGCCCAGCGATCCGACCCATCCGTCATCCGGGCGAGCTTGAGGAACGTCACCGGCCCGATCAGAACCGGACGGGTCGCCACGCCCAGGAATTTTGCTTCCTTATATTCGTTCAGCGCCTTGTCGCTGCCGGGCGAAAAGCGCGTCGCGGCGGAAAGCTCGGGCACGATATAATGATAGTTGGTATCGAACCATTTGGTCATCTCCATCGCATGCGCATCCTGGCGCCCGCGCGCCATGGCGAAATAGAGATCGGTCCCCACCGTGCCGCCGCGATGGCGGAAACGGTCGGGCACCGCGCCCAGCATGGCGATCGTG
>JAFKFF010000372.1 GCA_017307315.1 Alphaproteobacteria bacterium | reverse complement strand
TCTCCAGATCGAGCAGCAGCGGCATCAAGGTCTCGGCGACAAAGCGCCCGCCGAAGGCGCCGAAGTGACCATCGGCGTCGGGACCGGACCTGAGGGAATTGGGCAATGTGTTCACGCACGCACCTGCTGCTTCGCCGCCACGATGAAATCCGCGATGCGGGCTTCGCTTTTCACGCCCGGCGCGCGCTCCACGCCGGACGAAACATCCACCATCGCCGCCCCGCTGACCGCAATCGCGCGCGCGACATTCTCCGGCGTCAAACCGCCCGCCAAGAACCAGGGCTGGGCGAAGGACCGGCCTTGCAGCAACTGCCAATCGAACGCGGCGCCGTGACCGCCGGGCCGGGTTGCGTCCGCCGCGGGCTGCGCATCGAACAAAAGATGATCCGCCACGCCGCCATAGGCCGCGGCCTTGGCGAAGTCGTCCGGTCCGGCGATGGAAATCGCCTTGATCAGGGGAATGCCGAACCGGCTGCGGATCGCCGCCGCCCGCTCCGGCGCCTCGCCGCCATGCAATTGAAAGAAATCCGGCCGGACCGCGTTCGCGATGGCCTCCAGCGCGTCGTCGCTTTCGTCCACCACCAGCGCCGCCAGGCGCAGCCGCCCGCGCATGAGTTCCGCCAGCGCCCTGCCCTGCTCCAGATCGAGATGGCGGGGGCTTTTGGGGAAAAAGACCAGGCCGCCGAAATCGGCCCCCGCGCGCAGCACCGCGTCGGCGGCGGCGGCCGAGTTTATCCCGCAGATTTTGACCTGGACCGGCATGGGATGGGGCTTATGGGCTCAAAGGCGGCCCGAAATCAAGCAAGCCGGACCCCGTGACTTAAGCCCCTCAGCAACCCAGGCTTTCGGCAATCGCGCGCGCCGCCGCGACCGGATCGGAAGCCGCCGTGATGGGACGGCCGATCACAAGAGCGCTGGCACCCGCATCGCGCGCCTCTTTTGGCCCCATCACCCGCTGCTGATCGCCCAGATCAGCGCCCTTTGGACGAATTCCCGGCACGACCAACAGAAAGTCCGGCCCGAGCGCAGCCCGCAAGGCCCCGATCTCGTGCGCCGAGCAGACCACGCCGTCCAACCCGCAATTCCGGGTCAGGGAGGCCAGCCTCAGAACCTGATCCGCCGCCGGACCGCGCTGTCCCACCGCTTCCAGGTCGGCATCGCCCAAGCTGGTGAGGACCGTCACCGCGATGACTTTGGTCTTGGGATTGACCGCCCGGGCGGCCTCGACCGCCGCTTTCAGCATCGCGGGGCCGCCCGCGGCGTGGACATTGAGGATGTCGACCCCCAGGCCTGCCGCCGCCCGCACCGCCCCCGCCACCGTGTTGGGAATGTCGTGGAACTTCAGGTCCAGAAAGACCGGCAGACCCAGATCCGCGAAGGCGCGCACGCCCGACGGGCCGTGGGCCGAGAAAAACTCCAGCCCCAGCTTCACGCCGCCGACATGCGGCTTCAGCCGCGCCGCAAGCGCCTTTGCATGGCCCAGATCGGTGGTGTCGATGGCGACGAAAACGGGATTGGCATGCATCGGCGGCCACGCAGCAATGGAGCTATCGAAAGCGAGGCTTTTGAAGCCTCAGGCTTTCGGCGTACCGCCATTCAGCCTTTCGCGCAATTCCTTGCCGGTGCGGAAAAAAGGCGCTCGCTTTTCACCCACAGATACCGGCTCGCCGGTCCGCGGATTGCGGCCCATGCGCGATGGCCGCACCTTGACCGAAAAAGCACCGAACCCACGCAATTCCACGCGATGGCCCTGGGCCAGCGCTTTGGTAATGCTGTCCAGCATGGTCGTGACGATCCGTTCCACGTCGCGGTGGTACAGATGCGGATATCGCGCGGTCAGCCGCGCCACCAGTTCAGACTTGATCATCCCAGCCCCTACGGGACATTACCGGCCGTGTAACGCCGGCCGGCGGCACTAAATTGTCAGAGGGACAGGGGCACGTCAACGGGAAGCATCTGAAAATTCAGGCCTTTTTGACTTCCCGTTAAGCCTGTTGACGGTGGGCGACACTCCGGAAGGGCGGTGGCGGGCGGCCGGAACCGCCTGCGAGGCCGGCAGACCCGCGATTCCCCGGGCCTGAAGGACAGGCTCCTGCGGCAGACCGGAGCCGGAATGCACAAAGCGCAAGCCTGCCGAGAGGCGTTCGCCCTTATATTGCGGCGCTCCATTCCGGTGACCCGCGTGACCGATTCCCACCTTTCTCCGCGCGACCTGCTTCTGGCGCTGGCAGTCGTCTTCGTCTGGGGAAGCAATTTCGTTGTCATCAAGCTGGGCCTCGATGCCCTTCCCCCGCTTCTGTTCGCGTCGCTGCGCTTCACATTCGTGCTGCTGCCGCTGGTGTTTTTCCTACCCAGGCCCAAAGTCGCGTGGCGGAACCTGATCCTCTACGGCACCGCCATCGGCCTGGGCCAGTTCGGCCTTCTGTTCATCGCCATGGACGGGCTGATCTCACCCGGCCTGGCGTCGCTGGTGGTGCAGATGCAGGTCTTCTTCACCATCGCCCTGTCGATGTTGCGCAGCGGCGAGCGACTGAAACCCTATCAACTTGGCGCCTTCGCCCTGGCGATTGCCGGCATGGCGGTGATCATGGCGCACAATGGCCGCGGCGCGACCATAGCGGGGGTTGTCCTGACGGTCGGCGCGGCGGCTGGCTGGGCGCTCGCCAACCAGACCTCGAAGGAAGCCGGCAAGGTGAACGCCCTGGCTTATGTCGTATGGTCCAGCCTCTTCTCGCTTCCCCCGCTTTATCTTTTGTCATTATGGCGCGAAGGCTGGCCGGCCATCGCGACGGGACTGGAACACGCAACCTTGGGGACTTGGGCCGTCATTCTGTGGCAGAGCGTGGGCAACACCATGTTCGGCTATGGCTGCTGGGCCTGGCTGCTGGCGCGCTATCCCGCCGCGACCGTTTCACCGCTCACATTGCTGGTGCCGGTATTCGGGATGGGCGCCTCCGCCCTCCTCCTGGGCGAACCCCTGCAGGATTGGAAGATCCTGGCGGGCCTTCTGGTGATGGCGGGACTGGCGGTCAATCTGTTCTGGGCGAGGCGCGGCCGCGCAGCGGACAAGACGGTCCGATGGACAGTTTTGAGCGGCGAGCGCCGTGAGCGAGAGCGAGCGGCCGGGCCAGTGCCTGGACAGAACGCGCCATAGCCACCGGATCGATCCCGGCAAGAAAAAGGGCGCATCTCTTATCGGGATGCGCCCTTCGTCATCAGGACAGTTCTTTAGCGGCGAGCCTTGCGCTTGGCCTTGCGGACAACTTTCTTGGCCGCCTTTTTCGCCTTCCTGGCCGGCTTCTTCGCGGATTTCTTGACCTTCTTCACTGCGCCCTTGACGGCGGCCTTGGCTGTCTTGCGCTTGGCCTTGCGGCGCTTCTTCGCCTTCGGCGCCGGCGGCGTGCCGGTGAACATGCGCGTCACCGCGTCTTCCAATTCATTGACCCGCCGGGCCAGAACGCTTTTCTTCTTTCTCGCAGCCATGAAATGCTCCTCGGTTGGAAATACACACAAGCATGATTCTACGGCCAAACAAATGAAGTGTTAATTCGTTCCTTCGCCCAACGAAAAAGGGCGCGCGAAAATCGCGCGCCCCTTTCGTACTCGCAAGCGCTTCGCGATTATTCCGCGTCGCTCTTCTTGGTCTTCTTCTTGAGCGCCGCGCCCAGGATATCGCCCAGCGACGCGCCGGAATCCGAAGATCCGAACTGCGCCACGGCTTCCTTCTCCTCGGCCACTTCGCGGGCCTTGATGGAAAGGCTGACCTTGCGGGTCGCCTTGTCGATCGAGGTCACCATGGCATCGACCTTGTCGCCCTTGCCGAAGCGCTCGGGGCGCTGATCGTTGCGGTCGCGCGCCAGATCGGCCCGGCGGATGAAGGACTTCACCCCGTCGGCGAGCGAGACTTCGATGCCGCCGTCATTGACCTCGGTGACCGTGGCTGTGACGATCTGGTTCTTGCGCAGGGCGCCGCCGCCGGCTCCCGCGGTCTCGATCGGGTCGCTTTCCAGCTGCTTGATGCCCAGGGAGACCCGCTCCTTCTCGACATCGATGTCCAGGACCTTGGCCTTCACGACCTGACCCTTTTCATACGTCTTGATGGCTTCCTCGCCCGGTTCCGACCAGGACAGATCGGAGAGGTGGACCATGCCGTCGATATCCTGATCCAGGCCGACGAACAGGCCGAACTCGGTGATCGACTTGATCTCGCCCTCGATCGTGCTGCCGATCGGATGGCGGCCGGTGAAGCCCGACCAGGGATTTTCTTGGGTCTGCTTCAGGCCGAGCGAAATGCGGCGCTTGTTGGAATCCACTTCCAGCACCTGAACGTCCACTTCCGTGCCGGGGGTGACCAGCTTGGAGGGTGCGAGGTTCTTCTTCACCCAGGACATTTCGCTGACATGGACCAGGCCTTCCACGCCCGGCTCCAGTTCCACGAAGGCGCCGTAATCGGTGACATTGGTGACCTTGCCGGTGAACTTGGCGCCCACCGGATATTTGACGCTGACGCCTTCCCAGGGATCGGTCTGGAGCTGCTTCATGCCCAGCGAGATGCGCTGGGTGTCGTGGTTGATCTTGATGATCTGCACCGTGACGGTCTGGCCGACGGTGAGAACTTCGGTCGGGTGCGAGACGCGGCGCCAGGCGATGTCGGTGACATGCAACAGGCCGTCCACGCCGCCCAGATCCACGA